>JBJOPG010000207.1:0-8055 GCA_046050865.1 Cyanobacteriota bacterium | reverse complement strand
GGCAAACTAGATCTACCCAAGCGATCGCATTTAATTCAAGCTCTCCAAGACCAAGGCTATCAAGCCGCTCCCACCCACATTGAGGCTCAAGGAATTAAAACCAATGCCCAGATGGGGGATATCGTGGCGATCGCCAGTAATATTTGAGCATCTAAACTGACGTTACGCGGAGAAGAGTTAGTAATGTAGGGAGATAGTAATGTAGGGAGATAGGGAGATAGGGAGATAGGGAGATAGGGAGATAGGGAGATAGGAAGTGTGAAGTTAATCTATCACTGATTCCCCAATTCCCCAATTCCCCAATTCCCCAATTCCCCAATTCTCTACGTAAAAACTATATCTTCAAGGTAAGCTAATGCTGAAAACTAATTCACCTAAAGCTTAATATATGTCCCGACAACTTCCTGATATTTTGGCGTTAGATTTCGATGGTGTTGTCTGCAATGGTTTGCTGGAATATTTTGCCACCACCCAACGAGCCTATCAACAGATCTGGCAGGAAGAGGCGGGGGATAGTTTTGCGCCGATTTTTTATCGTTTGCGCCCAGTGATCGAAACGGGTTGGGAAATGCCGATCTTACTACGTGCCTTAGTATTAGGTATATCGGAATCGAAAATTTTAAATGATTTTCAGGCGATCGCCCGACACATAATTGAAAAGGAAGGACTTACTAAACAAGCAGTAGTGAACCAGCTAGATGGGGTGAGAGATGAGTGGATTAAGCATGATTTAGCTTCCTGGTTAGACCTCCATAGTTTTTATCCTGGAGTGATTGAGCAATTAGGCAAGATTATCAATTCCCCCATCCAACTCTATATTGTCACCACCAAAGAAGGGCGTTTTGTTCGGCAGTTACTCCAGCAGCATGATATAGACTTGCCCGCCACTCAAATCATTGGCAAGGAAAGCAAACGCCCCAAATATGAAACCCTAAGAATTCTGCGAGACAGACATCAAGAGCCAGGAGCCAAGATCAAAATTGCTTTTGTTGAGGATCGTCTCCAAGCCTTGCAGGAAGTCGCACAACAAGATGATCTCCAGTTTGTCGAGTTGTATTTAGCTGACTGGGGCTATAACTTAGAAAGCGATCGCCTGACTGCCGCTCAAGATGGACGGATTAAACTGCTATCTTTAAAGGATTTTCAAGCAGATTTAATAACTTAAAAGCTACAGTAGATCAACTAGATTAATTCTAAAATCTGTAGCCTTTTATTATTTTAAAATAATACAATCTCTGATAATGTCTTTATTTCTTATGTGCAGAGTCTTCCCAGAGATTGCTCGATCTAGAACGAACTTTTTGCTTATTGACTATTTCAGAATCTTGTTCTTTTAATTCAGCTAAGATAGGTTTGACTAACCTAATTACATTTTTCCAGGTTAGATCTTTCTCTGGTAAATAATCAGCTAATTCTTGTAAAGCCGCTTTTGCTTCTTTGATACTTTTATCTATTTCCGACGACTCATTTTCTGATGTTAAAGGAGTAGAATTACGGAGTAGATCCTGTTGAATTGCGGCAAATCCTTTGCGGACTTCTTGAGTGATTTTCACACTATGCTCCGAACGTCCTTTGAGTTTTTGCTTATTAAACCCCTGTTGTGACGAAGCATATAAAGCAGGTAAGCGATTGAGGGCGTAAGTAGCTACTTCAACAGCATTAATAAACTTTTGAATATTGCTAGGTAAGCGGACTATTTGCCGTTCAATTTCCTCGGCAACTAAAATTTCCATCACATTACGGTGAATAAAATCATTTTCTGATTGGTTATTTTTCATTTAATCAACTGTGCTTATAAATGATTAATGAGCAGATCGACGTTGGTAATTTGGCAATTTTAAATCTTGCTGTCTCCATGTATACACAGATAATGATGATTGCCCAGGGAGAGCCTGCTTAAAATAGGGGAACTTTAACCTCAGTTTGTCTTATCTTGTTTTAAATGTCCTTTCTCTTCATCTAAAGCTTAAAGATAATTGGGGAAAACACCAACTGAGAAAATACTGGTTGTGGATGACAAACGTCAATATTTTCCCCTACTTCGATAAAACCGACTTAATTTTGTGGGGGGAATGCCCAAAAAATAGCCCGCCAGCATCAGTTGATTGATTAAAGTGGTTTGCCAAACCCCTAGCTTTTGCCAGCGTCGATCAGAAGTTGTCACCGCAGCAGGGGCGATCGCAATTCTACCCCGACGTTTGATGCGTCTAATAAACTCAAAGTCTTCCATAATTGGTAAATCAGCAAATCCCCCAGCCTCGATAAAAGCTTGTTTCGAGATAAAGATTCCCTGATCGCCATAGGGAAGGGATAATATGCGCGATCGCATTCTGACCAGCATTTCAATCCAACGCAGAGATCTACTCGAACCATCAATCGCTAATTCAAACGCCCCAGCAATAGTCTGATTTTGGTCTAAAGTTTGGGGGACTAGATCGATAAAGTTAGATGGTAGTTGAGAGTCTCCATGAAGAAACAAGAGAATATCTGATTGGGCTAAATTGGCTCCTGCATTCATTTGTCCTGCTCTACCTTTGCCGATCACAGTAATAACTTTGACTGAAGTTTCAGCGATGAGGCTCCGTTTCTGCTCCGCAATCGCCACTGTCTCATCTTGGCTTCCGCCGTCAACGACAATAATTTCAATCCCTGAATACTGGGTCAAATTCTCTAAAGTTTGTTTAATTACCCTGGCTTCATTCAGAACTGGGATAATGATGCTAATTGTATATTGAGCCATGTATATTGAGCCAAAGTTAATGAGGGACAGTAACGCTTTTCAAGCTTTTAGAGATCGATTTTGCGAGATTAGAAGATATTTAAGCAAGATGATCCAAATTATTTTAATTATTTTAATTTGCCTGATTCTTTGGGACTTTCCCTCAACGGCGATCGCCGCTTCCCTAGCAAATCGCCTAGAACAGTTCCCTCAATGGACAAATAAACCTGCTGTTAAGCTTGCCAAAGGAGACTTAGAATATCCTGAGTGGATGGCGGGAACTTGGAATGTGACTAGTACTCTAACAGAGCAAATTGCCCCTCTAGCACCAAAGATTGTCACTCCTGGGTTTGAGGATAACGAAAAATATCTTCAGCAGGCGATCGCTTTTCAGGTGAGATTTGGCACAGAATATGCAACGTCCCGTCCCAAAATATTATCAGCATTTAACTCTAAGCAACCTGTGGTGGTGGCAGATCGAGCATTTAATGGCACCAAGATTGCTGAAGCATATCTAGGAGATGATAATGTCTATAAAGTAAAAATCGACCCTGATAATCCTAATCAACAAATTACTTTCCTGAAGGGGGAACGGAAGCTGATTTCTAAAATAACTGGCAGAGGTCGAGAAATTCCTGGAGACGATCAATTTATTACCACTGAAGTTACTCAACAGCTATTTAGATCCCCTGAAAGGCTTTATCTGAATGAAGTCGAAACCACCTCTAGTTATAAGTTATTAGACTCTGGTGAGATCAGTGCCGAACAGATTACTGCAATTTATCTCTCTCCTCAAGATCCTGATTACTTTACCGCAGGCGATCGCCCAGTGGCTTTATATCGTTATCATTTGGATTTAATATCTGCGGAGAAATAGTTTGGAGTTTTTGAATAAAGTTTGATTATTAACTGATTTATGGGAATCATAAGAGCTAAATAGACAGGTTCTAGAGTTTGGATTCTCATGATGCAACGGCTAATTATCTTCAGCAGCACAATAGTAGGTACTTACTTAGCGGTTAGCCTCCCTGTATTCAGCCAAATTATTCCTGATCAAACTGCTAACACCGCCGTCTCTGGTAATTGTCAGACTACCTGTGAAATCAACGGTGGGACTATCGCCGGACAAAATTTGTTTCATAGCTTTGAAGAGTTTAATCTACCTCCAGAGTCAAGTACCTATTTTGCTGATCCTGGAGTAGCTAATATTTTTAGTCGAGTTACAGGAAATAACCCCTCGACCATATTTGGTACCTTGGGAGTGATGGGGGGAGATGCTAATTTATTTTTACTCAATCCCAATGGAATTATTTTTGGTGAAGGGGCAGCGTTAGACCTGAATGGCTCATTTTTTGCCACAACTGCTGATCAGATTCAGTTTGGCGAAGATACTTTTTCGGCTATCCCAGAGCAACAAGAAAACCTCTCTTTACTGAACGTAGATCCTTTGGCGCTCTTTTTTAATCAAATGGGGCAAAATGGCTCAATTGCCCTGGAAGGAGCAGATCTGACAGTTTCCGAAGGCAAAAATCTGACTTTATTGGGACAAGGAAATCGCGATCCAGGTATTTTACTGAAAAACTCCAACCTTAGTGTCACAAAAGGCAATATTAGTTTAGGTAGTTTAGGTAAGCTTGATCATAATACTGAAATTGCTCTCGAAAATGATTTTCAGCTAAAATTTCCTGCCAATACTCCCAGAGGAGACATTGTCCTCGCCGAGTCTTCTCAAATTAACTCCACTCGTTATGCCAGTTATGCTGATCTAGATAACCAAGGCAGCAAAGAAATTAGACTTCAGAGCAATAATTTAGAGCTGCAAGACAACTCAAAAATTGCGACCATTACCCTCGATAATAGTCCTGGAGCGGATATCAATATCGATGCTCAAGGAACGGTCAAGATTATGGGGGAAAATAGCAGTGATTTTCAAAAATTTATTGCTAGTAATTTCACCCCTGGAGGTCATGGCGATCTACCGAGCGGTTTAGAAACTGCTACTTTCGGTAATGGCAACGCTGGGGGTATTGAGATTTCCACACCCAACTTAATAATTGACAACGGTACAGGGATAATCAGCGATACCGAAAGTACGGGCAAGTCAGGCAACATTAATCTTGATGTAGTGGATACCCTTACTGTAAGAGGTTCAGGCTTACTAACTGGTTCGGGAACTTTTAGCGAAGGGGATGTAGGAGAAATCAACATCAAGACCAAACAGCTTTTAGTTGAGCAAAATGGAATAATTTCTGCTGCAACTCTGGGCAATGGTAACGCGGGAAACCTAAATATAGCTGCATCAGAAGCAATCAAAGTTGGCGATACCCCAATGATTGCAGTTGTTCCCACAGGTATTTATACCAATACAGTTTTTGGCAATGGTGCTGGTGGAGATCTCAAGATTGATACCCCGCAGCTAGTTCTGCAAAATGGGGGCATGATTTCCGCAGCTAGTGGGGCGATTGAGGTGACCAAAGATGGTTTCCAGCTAGTTCCCTTGGGTGGAAAAGGAGGAAATATTGAACTGAATGTGGCTGAATTTATCAAAGTAGGAGGAAAATCTGCTGGGGGCAATCGTATTAGCAGTATTCTAAGCGACACTAGAAGTTACAGTCCTGCGGGTAATCTAACGATTAATACTGGCGATTTATATCTAGATGGTTCTGGATTGATTTCTGCTTCTTCTGTAGGTAACGGAGCCGGGGGAAATATTCTGATTAACGCTCGCAATGCAATTAAAATCGATGGTTCTGGAGTCCACAATCTTGACACTTTGGTTACCGATGGATTAGCAGGCAAACTGAATCTAGCTAATGTCAAAGGGGGCATTGTTGCCTTCACCATTAATCAAGGGGCAGCAGGAAATATTGCTATTAATACCTCTGAACTGAATCTAGATCGGGGGGGAATGATCTCGGCGGCAAGCTATGGTGATGATAATGCAGGGAATTTGCAGATTAATGCAGCCAAATCTATTAATGTCCGTAGCTCGGCAATTATTTCTCCCACTTTTGCTGCTGGAGATGGCGGCAACCTCGATCTAAATACGAAAAACCTGACTGTTTCTAAAGGAGGAGCGATCGCCTCTGCTAGCGCGGGGAGCGGCAAGGCAGGGAATATCAATATTTTGGCAACAGAATCAGTTTCTATTGAGGAGCGTATTCCTGATTTGTTATTTTCAGGGAGCATTTCTACAGGCAGTTATGGCGGATTGGGTTTATCTGGAGATTTGCAGATTGATACTCAACGTTTATCGATTCGGGATGGGGCAAATATCGAGACGAATAATATTGCGCTGAATCCTGCTGTAAATCTGCAAAATGTTGCCGACATTGCCAAAAATGAATATGGGAAACTGACGATTAATGCTGCTGAGTCCCTAGAAATATTTGGTAGTAGCTCTATGGGAGAACAGTCATCGAACAATGGTCTAAATAGTTATATTTCTAGCACCACTAATACTTTGCACCCTGCTAGTGATGTTGTAATTCGGACTGGAAAACTAGTAGTAGTTGACGGTGGTGAAATTAGTGTTAGTAGCTTTGGAGAGGGGGCAGCGGGCAAATTAGAGATTACCACTGATGCTATCTTTTTGCAAAATAAAGGAAATCTGACTGGCACTACCCTCTCTGGGCGGGGGGGCAACATTTTGCTTCAGGTGAATGATTCTCTGCACCTCGAAGATAATTCTTTCATTGATACTAATGCGAATGCTTTGGGGAATGGAGGCAATATTGAGATCAGCGCCAGCTTCGTCATTGCTTCAGGCAACAGTTCAATTTCTGCTAATGCAGCCGAAATGGGTCATGGTGGTAATATCAGTATCACGGCTAACGATATTTTTCTGACTCCAAGCAGTACTATAACCGCAGACTCTGCTTTGGGTATTGATGGGACAGTAAAAGTAAAAACTCTTGTGGATACAGAACACCGCAACTATGTTGAGTTACCGCAACAAGTTCTTCAGACCGACAGTAAGATTACTAGAAGTTGCGGCAACAAAAGCGATTACCCTCCGGGTACGCTCCGCGATCGCCAAGGGGTATTTTCCTATATTGGCAGAGGTGGTTTACCTTTTAATCCTTTGACGGAATTTCGGGAAAATAGCATGGTCATTGCCGATTTTGACATTCCCGATCATACTTCCCCCGACATTGATGCATACGATCCGCTAGATGCCAATCAAAAACTAGATCTTGCAACACAACAAACCGTTGAATCTACAGAGGAAGCTACAATCGAAGCTACTCAATGGCGAATTAACCATCAGGGCAAAGTTGAACTAATCGCTCCTCCCCGCCATAATCCGATATCTTTTGACTTCACGACCCCCAGCAATTGCCCACTATCCAACTTATAGACTGGTGTTACGCACTCATTGATTTGTGAAGATCGGGAAAAGGGAAACCCTAAAGGGTACCGCTTCGCATAAGGGAAAGGGTGAAAGAGCAAGAAGTCTAATACATCCAACTCGCTTTATAGATAAGACTGAGCGGAAATTGCCGAAGCCACCGTTAATAAAATTCCCAGCAGAATTATTGCCCAAGTTTTATAAGTACTAGAGGTGCGGATGGTTTCGGCGAAGTCAGATTTTTCCCTTAGCTGCGATCGCAAGTTGGCAATCTCCTCCTGTTGTTCATTTCCTTTTAAATTTAAGACCTCATAGTTTTTCTCTTGTTCTTCCAGTTGCCGATTTAGTTGTTCAATAAGTTTGGCGCGATCGCCGCTCTGGATTTCTAATTCACCCCGTTTGGTTGTCTCTTGTCTCAAGTTCTGTACCTGCTGCTCTTTTTGAGCAATCTCCCATTGCAACTGCTCTTGACTCCGGTTAATCGTCTGATCTTTGCTGACAATCTGCTGGGACAATACTGTTACTTGTTGCTCTTGCTCCCTCACACTTCGTTGTAAGTCTTGAGTGACTACATTTTGTTCTTCAATCTGAACTTTTTGTTGATTGATTTGCTGTTCTAAAGTAGTAATTTGCCCTTGTTTATCATTCAGTAGTTTTTGACTGTTTTGACTATCGGCGCGTAAGCGATCTAATTCCCCTTGCTGCTGTTGGATTTGCTCCCTAAATGTTCCTAGCTGTTGTTGAGCATCAGTTAATTGGATTTGCAGATTTTTACTGCTATCAGATGCCTGAGAAAGTTGCTGTTGAACTTGTTCGCGATCGCGATTGGCACTCTCAATCTCGGCTTGCTTTTCATCTAACTGTTGTTGTAATTGAGCTAACGCTGACTCTTTCTCTGCTAGTTGACTTTGGACTGACGAGCGATCGCCTGTTAAGCTCTCAATCTCAGCTTGCTTTTGATCTAACTGTTGCTGTAATTGAGCTA
>JBJOPG010000206.1:0-9059 GCA_046050865.1 Cyanobacteriota bacterium | reverse complement strand
GCAGAAAGCCAAAAACATCAAAAAATGTACTTTTACCAGTTCCATTTGCTCCTACAAGAACACAGAAAGCTGACATATTATTAATTTCAATATTTTGTAGGCAACGATAATTTTTAATCTTTAAAGATTCTATCTTCATGGGTTATAAGAAGGTTGGACTAATTTGAATTATTAGATATTATGATTTGCAGGGTACTAGTTGTATATTCGCTGTTTTAATTTGATGATAACGTAATAGTTTTGAGCAATAAACAATTTAGGGACGTTCAATTGAACGTCCCTAGAGGATGACATCGTTAAGTCGCTTTAATTAAGATTAATAATTAATCAATCCCTTCGATCTTGTCTTCCACTTCTTGATATAGTTTCCGCAAGCGATCAAGGTTTTCTTCGTTGGTTTCCCAATAACCACGACCATTAACTTCCAATAAAGTCCCGACAATCTTGCGGAAAGAATTGGGATTCATATCCATCAGCCGTTTGCACATTTCAGGATCATCAATAAAGGTAGTGTTCACATCTTCATAGACCCAGTTATCTACCGCATCGGCAGTAGCTGACCAACCCATAGTGTTAACTAAGCGTTTTGATAGTTCCCTTACCCCTTCATAACCGTTGCTCAGCATCCCTTCATACCATTTAGGATTCAGCATTTTGGTACGAGCATCGAGGCGCACAGTTTCAGACAAAGTACGAACTTGAGCATTAGCGGTAGTGGTATCGGCAATATAGGCAGTGGGCTTTTTCCCGTCATCTCTCAGACTAGAGACAATTTTAGTGGGATCGGAATCAAAGTAGTGAGACACGTCAGTCAAGCTAATCTCTGATGAGTCTAAGTTTTGGAAAGTAACATCGGCTCTTTTTAAGGAAGACTCAAATAAACCTCGGCTTTCATCCATTACCCCAGGGTTATCGGAGTTAAAGGCAAAGGATTTACGATTGAGGTACATATCCTGTAGCTCTTTTTCTTCTTCCCAACTGCTGTTTTCCACTGCCAAGTCGCTTGGCGGACATTGATGCCCATTTCTTCAGCTTGTTCTAGGGCGTGTTTGCGGATAAAGTTCATGGCTATAGGTTCATCGGCTTCGGCTGCCATTTTAACTCCGCGATCTAATAAGTTCATTTGATTAATGAATAGGTCACGGAATACACCAGAACAATTGACGACCACATCAATACGAGGACGACCTAATTCTTCTAAAGAAATTAACTCCAGTTTATTCACCCGTCCCAAAGCATCGGGTACAGGACGTACTCCTATCATCCACATGATTTGGGCTAAAGACTCGCCATAGGTTTTGATGTTATCTGTTCCCCAAAGAACACAAGCAATACTCTCTGGATATTTACCGCCGTTGTCCAGTTTCTGGCGCTCAATCAGACGGTCTACAACGATTTTGGCTGATTGTACCGCTGCTAGGGTAGGAATAGATTGAGGATCTAAAGCGTGAATGTTTTTGCCAGTCGGTAAGACATTGGGGTTGCGAATCGGATCGCCTCCAGGGCCAGGAAGAACGTATTCTCCTTCCAAAGCTTGGAGTAAGCCACCCAGTTCATTGTCAGCACAGATCTGTTCTAGGCAAAATTCCAGGTATTCTACTAAAGGCTTAAGAGCATTTTCATCAATATTATGATAACCATGCTGGTTTAAAGCTTCCATCCAAGGTGCTTTTTTACCAATATTAAAGAAGTTTAGCTTGGACACCATGGAAACTCTACCTTCGGCATCAATTTGTGCCTTAACTAAAGCCCCTACAGCCGCACGAGTTGCTTGGGTAATGTCTTGGAATAGTTGCACGTCCGCTAAGACACCACGGTCATTATTAATATAAACTTCGTCGATATCTCGACCGATGCTGTTGGCAATGATGCGAGGGAAAGAAATAATTCCTTCTTCTTCGCGATCTAGGTTGGAAATACTGACCAAAGTGGCGATCGCTTCTTCGGCAGATGGCGGTTTACCAATGATGTGCAAGCCACAAGGCAGTAAGCGAGATTCGATTTCCATTAGCTGTTTATACACTAAGCCAATGATGGTATCTCGTTCGTCCTGGGTCATTTCTTTAGCAGAATGCTCAGGGAAGGTAATATCCTTATCGAGATTACAAATTCGCGCCTGATCCATTACCGTATCGACAATTTGGATACCTCGTCCACCATCCTTGAGACTTTGATAGGAACCAATTAGATCTCCTAATTCTTTTAATCCCTTATATAACCCAGCATTTTCCGCAGGAGGAGTCAGGTAGGAAATTGTGGCAGCATAACTCCGTCGTTTGGCAATAGTCGCCTCGGAAGGGTTATTAGCCGCGTAGTAGTAGATGTTGGGAATACTACCAATGAGACTATCTGGGTAACAGTCGCCAGACATACCCATTTGCTTCCCTGGCATAAATTCTAACGAGCCATGAGTACCAAAGTGCAGTACGGCATCAGCTTGCCAGATATGCTCTAAATAGGTGTAGTAGGCGGCAAAACCATGGTGGGGAGAAGCTGAACGGGAGAACAGCAAACGCATCGGGTCACCTTCATAACCAAAGGTAGGTTGGACACCGATAAAGACGTTACCAAATTCCTTGCCGTAAATTAGCAGATTTTGACCATCACTATTTAAGTGCCCTGGAGGTGGTCCCCAGTTTTCTTCCAGCTTCACGGAATAGGGAGTTAGTCTTTCGTACTGTTCTACCGACATCCTGTGGGCAATGTTCAGTTCAGGAGAAGCATACTGAGCTTGAGCATCGTGAATTACCTGCTGCATCAAGTCTGACCCTGACTCGGGTAAGTTTTGAATGTCATAACCATTATCTCGCAAACCTTTCATGGCTTCGTAGATGGAACCAAAGACGTTGAGATAAGCTGCCGTCCCCACATTTCCTTTATCGGGAGGGAAACTAAAAACGGTAATCGCTACTTTTTTCTTTAGTTTAGGTTTCTTACGCAAATTACCCCACTTCATCGCTCGACGGGCGATCGCTTCCACCCGATCTTGCAAGGCAATGGATTTACCCGTTGCTCCATCCCTCCCCGAAGCAATTATTGGTTCGATCGCTCCATCTAATTCGGGAATAGCAATCTGTAAGGCTACCTGGACAGGATGGAGACCTAACTCGCTTTCTTCCCATTCTTCCGTGGTTTGAAAGACTAAAGGTAAAGCCACCATATAAGGGCGGTTCAGACGTTTGAGAGACTCGATCGCTTTGGGATGATCTTGTCTTGCTGGCCCACCCACTAGGGCAAAGCCTGTCAGGGAAACTACTACATCAACAATGGATTGGTTTTGATTTTCTTGCCAAAAGTAAGCGTCTACAGGTTTGGAAAAGTCTAATCCTCCAGCAAAAACGGGAATGACTCGCGCCCCCATACACTCCAATTCCTGCACCATCGCCACATAGTGAGCATTATCTTGAGTCACTAGGTGAGTGCGTTGCAATACTAAACCAACACAAGGGGCTAAAGGATCTTTGAGATCATTAGAGATATCCCCACGGCTGTTAAACCAAGCTAGATATTCTTGGATATCCTCAAACATTTTGGGTGCTAGAGGATGCCAAATACCCATGTCTGGATAGACAATCGGTGCTGCATATTGCTTTTCGCCCTTTTGTTGGTCGGGATAAACGTATTTATCCGAGAGCATTAATAAGAAGTTCTCTAAATTGTCGGCATTGCCCCCCAACCAATATTGAAAGCTCAACATGAAGTTACGAGCATCCTGAGCTTTTTCTACAGGTAAGTATTTCAAGACTTTAGGTAGAGTCCGCAAGAGCTTGAGCATGGCATCTTGGAAAGAACTACCAGACTTCTCTTTGCGCTTGCGCATAAATTGGGCGATCGCACTTTTGGACTGACCCAATTGCGCCATGGAGAAGCTACCCATTTTGTTGAGACGCATAACTTCAGGCATCGAAGGAAATACCACTGCTGCATCTAAATTATCGCGGTGAGGTGCTACCGCCTCGACAACTTTCTGGGCTAAATCTTCAACAAATATTAGTGAAGCAATAAATATATTCGCCTGAGCGACATCATGTTTAAAATTATGATAATTTTCTTCGTTTCTTAATTCTTCAATTAAATAGCCACTAAGTTCGATAGCTAGGTGGGGATTATGATTATTAATCGACTTGGCTGCCTCAGTCAGAGTACTTTGATACTGTGGCTCTAGTACGACGTAGACCACCCTAAGTAGATCACGTCCGTTAACGGCATCTGGCTTAACGTGACGAACGGTGGATTTGACCTGGGTGAACATATAACTTGACTCTCCTTGTATAGTTGGCGATCAAAACGTTGGTGTATCAGAGTAGGAACTCTCTCTTTTACCCAAACAAAGGGTTTACGTATGTGCTTGTGTATGTAAAGTATTTGTATCAAATAACGCTGTTCAAAATCCGTCAAACAGTCTATCTGAAACAATTCGATAACAATAAGTGCAGATTACGTAACAGTCTGTAACAATAATTTTGAGCAAGCACTCCAGTTTTTTGTTACATTATTTAATATAAAAATTAGCCAAAAGTAATGCCGTTCAACTTGGCAAATCACGATGCCTGGCAACGCAATTATCAAAGTCAAACGACATAGAAGGTATTTCATTAAATAAATTTTGGTTAAAACCGCAATTTATGATGAGATTTGGTCTTAATAAGCAAGACCCATACTGCGGGTGGTTTCTGCACCCAAATAGACGCGGATACTTAAGAAATCTGTAGGACAAGCCGTTTCACAACGTTTGCAACCGACACAATCTTCAGTACGAGGAGAAGAGGCAATTTGACCAGCTTTACAGCCATCCCAAGGTACCATCTCCAAAACGTCAGTAGGGCAAGCCCGAACACATTGGGTACATCCAATGCAAGTATCATAAATTTTGACGCTATGGGACATTTATATATAGCTCCAACTGCGAATGTTCAGTGATCTTATTCTAGATAGAATCAAGGGTTAGTTTACCCCATGGGACTATTCTCCTTCGCCGAAAGACGAGATAACTTTAAATTCTGTTACAAGCACCACCAAATATAGAGCCATTTGTTGATTATGTTTAATATTTCTTAAGGTGGCTCATTGATCTAACTTGATTTGGCGGTCAAAGTTCGCTAGATAATAAAGAAAGCCTCTGTCATCATCAACCATGGTCAACAGTAATTCTCCGCGACAAACATCGGCGACTCTACCGCCTCAGATAACGTTAATCAATAGCTACTATGGTTTGATGGGGCTACACCCTTCCGCCTCAAATATTGCCATCCGGCGTAGTTATCGGCAACTGAGCAAGAAATATCATCCTGATACGACAACTTTGCCCTCTGGGGTTGCCACGGATAAGTTTCAGAGACTAAATGAGGCGTACGCGGTCTTGAGTAGTCCTGAAAAGCGATCGCTTTACGACTTAAAGATCGGCTATTCTCGTCTGAATGTCATCCAAGCCCCCAGTTGGTCTGAACCAGAATCTAATCAAGGGGCTAACTATTCTCGAACCGCTTATTTAGATCCGACGGATCGCCCTCTTTCTTCGGGAGAAATCTTCGTTTTAGTATTATTAGGTTTGACTTTTGTCGGCTGTTTTTTACTGGTAGCGATCGTCGCCTATCTGCGAGGGGAATTAGGGTAATTAATATTTCCTAGATAAGCATCGATCATTGCTGAATCTTGCATCAACTCATCTGGTGTACCTGTTTGGACTATTTTTCCTGTTTCTAAGATATAGAGACGATGAGCAACGGAAAAAGCCAATTGCGCCATTTGATCTACCAGCAAAATCGAGATTCCTTCTTCACAGAGTGACTTGAGGGTTGCATAAAGAGATGCGACTAACTGCGGTGCTAGTCCCAGAGAAGGCTCATCTAGCAACAGAACTTGTGGTTTAGCCATTAATCCCCGAGCGATCGCCAGCATTTGCTGTTCTCCCCCTGAAAGCAGACCAGCAGGTTGATTAAGCAAGGGTTTTAAAGCCGGAAACCTAGCAAGCATTGCATCTATATCTGTCCTGATGTGAGGATCTTGTCGCCCAAATGCCCCTAAGCGTAAATTATCCATCACGGATAGTTGGGTAAATACCTGTCTGCCTTCAGGAATTAGGACAACGCCTTTATTAGCTAGTTGTTGGGGTAATAGTTTAGTTAAATTCTCGCCACGAAACAACACTCGTCCCGATCGCGCTTTCAGTAATTGAGCAATACTTTTTAGTAGAGTAGTCTTTCCTGCACCATTGGCTCCAACGACGGCGATTAATTCTCCCTGACGAACTTCTAAAGATACTGCTTGTAAAACATCGAGTTGACCGTATCCTGCGGTGAGGTTATCAATTGCTAGGATTGGGGTTGTCGAGTTGCTTGCTGGAGTATCGATCTCATTATGAGTAACTCCTAAATAAGCTTCCAAAACCCGTTGATTGTTTCTGACCTTAATAGGGATCTCATCACAGATTACGCTACCGCGATCTAACACGACAATGCGATCGCTTATTTCCATGACTAAATTGATATCATGTTCGATCAAAATCACTATAATTCCTGAATTCGCCAAACAACGCAACAGCTTTGCGAGCCAAGCTCTTTGTTGCTCTCCTAACCCTGCTGCTGGTTCGTCCAACAATATTACCTGGGGACTTGTGGCTAAAGCACGAGCAATCTCGACTAAACGGCGATCGCCAAAAGCTAAGCTGTCAGCACGAGCATGAATATTATCTTGATAGCCCACAAAAGCCAGCAGTTCAATTAATTGGGTTTCTAGGGGCGGTTTGGTTTTTTGCTCCCTACCTAGTAAAGCTGTGAAGATATTACCCAAGCGATCGCTTGACTCATAGCCAACTTTTAAATTATCTAAGACCGAAAGAGAATTAAACAGACGAGTAGTTTGAAAGGTACGACTCAATCCAGCACGGGTAATTTCTAGAGTATTTTGACCCGTTAAGTCGAGTTTGCCTAAATAGACGCTGCCAGATTCAGGGCGATAAAAACCCGCCAAAAGATTAAGCAGAGTAGTCTTACCCGCACCATTGGGGCCAATAATCCCAGTGATGGTTCCCGATTGAGCGATAAAATCGACATGATTGACAGCTTTAACACCACCAAAACTAATGCCTATTTGTTCTACTTTAAGGGACAGATCAGTTTGATTTTTCACTACCAAGGCTGGCACATTATCCCCGCTGATTTCTGGGGGATAAACTACATTAGAGGGACGGAAACGCTGAAGAAAAAAGCTCACTACCCCTTCAGGCGTTAGCCAGAGAGTAAGTAACAGTAAAATACCAAAAACCAGCAACTGATACTCAGCAAAATTATTGATTAATTCTGGTAAAATCACCAAAGTGATCGCCCCCACTACCGAGCCAGCCAACGTCCCTAACCCGCCTAAAATAACAACCAAGAGAAATAGAATTGAGCGCTGAAAAGTAAAACTGCCAGGACTGATAAAGCCTACAATCGAAGCCCAAAAAACTCCCCCTAAACCCGTAAAAGCAGCAGAAATCACAAAAGCTATTAAGCGTACTCTCAAGACATCTAAACCGACCGCAGTTGCTGCAATTTCATCATCTCGAACAGCTTGCCAAGCCCGACCCCAATCATGATTTTTGAGTGTCGCAAAAGAGATTAAAGCTAAAATAGCGGCGATCCAGGCTACCAAGACCACATTGCGGATAGATGGTGGTAAATGGAATAGTGCGGGCTGAGGAATATTAAAAATCCCCCCAAAACCGCCGGTTAAATCTACCCATTCAATTAATATCTGCTCGATAATAATGCCAAAAGCTACCGTCACCATGGCTAAATATGGCCCGCTGACCCGTAAGGCTGGGGCGGCTAAAGCCAATCCCGCAACGGCAGATATAACTACAGCCATGACCATCGCCAACCAAAAGTTCCATTGCAACTTGGTCATCAATAAAGAGCTACTATAAGCACCAATGGCAAAAAACCCAGCGTGACCAATGGAAACTTGTCCTGATAATCCTGTGAGAATGTTTAAACCAACACCGACTAAAACAGTTGCGGCGATCGCTCCCAAAATATGCAAATAGTAAGTATTTTGAGTTAAGAAGATAGCCAGAAATACGAGAATTATTAATCCCAACCAGAGCCAAGTGTACGTCAATAATTTTTTCATCCTCAAAAGCCGACTGTGCGCGCTTGTTCCTTTCCCCATTTCCCCATTTCCCCATTTCCCCATTTCCCCATTTCCCCATTTCCCCTTTCCCCTTTCCCTTTAACCTAACCTTATAGATTAATTAGCACTCGTTAAACGAGAAGTATTGATGCTTCAGCAATTTATTATTTCCGGAATCGCCATTGGCAGCGTTTACAGCTTAATCGCCTTGGGGTTTCAAATTACCTATTCCATTTCCAACACCATGAATTTTTCTCAGGGTGCTTCTGTGATGTTGGGGGCAGTAATTTGCTACTTGTTTAATATTACTTGGGGCTGGCATATTGCCATTGCTATCCCCTTGTCTTTAATCATTTGCGCCCTCTTTGGCTTAATCATCGAAAGAATAGCCGTGCGCCCTTTTGCCGTTGATGGTTCCAACTCTTGGTTACTGACCACGATCGCTTTGGGGATTATTGTCGAAAATTTAGTGATGCTCACCTTTGGCAAAGAAGTTCGAGCTTATCCTTCTCCTTTAGTTCAAACACCGATTAATATTTTTGGTTTTGGCGTTTTTCCCCTAGAGCTGTTAACTCCCATCATCAGCTTTGCGATCGCCTTGGCGCTTCGTCTAGGCTTTACTCGTACCCTTTGGGGGAAGGCATTTATTGCTGCGAGCGAAAACCCCGATACGGCTAAAATCATGGGCATTAATGTTGAAGGAGCGATCGCTTTTGCTTTTGCTCTTTCTACTGTTTTAGCGGGGGTTGCGGGAATTCTGATTGCACCCATCTATAATGTCTCCGCCGGGATGGCTACCCTACTCGGATTAAAAGCTTTCGCTACCGCCATGATTGGCGGACTAAATAGTCCCTGGGGCATTGCGATCGCGGGAATACTCTATGGTATCGGCGAATCTTTAGCAGCAGGCTATCTTGGTGGCAGCTATCGCGAAATTATTGGCTTTG
>JBJOPG010000205.1:0-8539 GCA_046050865.1 Cyanobacteriota bacterium | reverse complement strand
GTCTATGACGTTGGCTGTTTCCCACATTAAAACGTCTGTTACACGACCAGAAAAAGCCTCGGAGTCAAAAAATCGCATTTTGACAGTAGGATATTTTTCCAGAATTGGCGTAATTATATTTTCTTTAAATTTAAAACGCTCTTTGACGGGGACTTGTAGCCAAGCATTGGTTGTCTTAACTAGCATGAAATAAGTTTGTCTTGGTTCTTTAATTGCTGTGTTCATGATCGATCTCCTTTTGATTGATTAATTTACTTGGTTGTAGAAATTTGGCTTTCTTTGATTATTTTGCCGTCAATCAAATGGCTTCGAGCGATCGCCCTAACATCAAAACTAGTCAAATGACCATATAGAACACGATTGGGAAACAGTATTTGCTTAAGCTTTATCCGTAGCTTTGTCGGACGCGATCGCCTAATTCCAGTCGTTCAACCTCGTCTTGGAATGTTTGATAAATATCTAACGCACCCGCATTGCAACAACAGCCTTCTGGATCGTTAGGAGAGCGTTCCTTCGTACAGACAAACACACGATATTTAGATGAATTCATGACCTTTTGCTAGAATGTGAGTAATTACTTACATAGTATGAGCAATTACTCACGTTAACAACTCGCTTTTTTATTAGGTAATTTGATGTCATCTAGAAATTCGGCAAAACCTCGTAAACAACCTCAGCAAGACCGTTCACGCATGACAGTGGAAGCAATTTTAGAGGCGACTACTCACATTTTGACGGAGAAAGGTTATGGTAAAACCAACACAAATCAGATTGCCGAGTTAGCAGGTGTTAGCATTGGCTCTTTATATCAATATTTTCCTAATAAAGAATCTTTGATGGTTGCTTTAAGACAACAGCACTCTGATGAAATGGTTGAATTAGTAGAATCAAAACTAAGTCATCTATTTGACACACCATTAGAATTAGCAATTCCCCAGTTAGTGAGAGCCATAATTGCTGCTCATGCCATCAATCCTAGACTACATCAAGTTTTAAATGAAGAGATCCCACGCTCAAGAAGATTAGAACAGACTTCAAAAATAGACGATCGCTTGACTCAAATATTGCTAAAGTATCTCAAAAGATGGAGCGATCACCTTAAACCTCAAAACCTAGAAATGACGGTATTTATCTTTAGTCATACAGTAGAATCTTTGTGTCATGCTGCGGTAATTGAAGATCAAAGATATATGAATAATGAGGAATTTGAACAAGAAGTTTTTCGTATGCTTCTTGCCTATTTGGTTAAGTAATTGAAGTGGCACTGAAAATTGTCTCAGCATCTAATTCTAGTTCAGGAAAAACATTAGATTTCAAGCGATCGCCTTTGACAAATTTTTCCATCTGATATTCCCCTTCAACTAACTTGCAAATAGTAATAGTTGGTTGTTTGGGTTTACCAATGTAGCGCACTGCACCCAAAGCACGATAATCCACGATCCAATATTCGGCAATTTCCATCGCTTCGTATTCAACAAATTTGTGTCCATAATCATCTCGCCAGTTAGTACTTACCACTTCAATTATTAGAGGAACAGTTTGACCGTTTTGAATTACTGATGATTTTTGCCACAGAAGTTCATCTTGAATATATTCTCGGTTAATTACTGCCACATCAGGTAAATATCCAGAACGGGCTGCCAGAGGCTTAAGTAGACAGTTTTTGGGAATGGAATAGGGTAGATTTTGCCGACGAATTTCAAAGTTTAATTCAGCGACTAAAAAACCAGCAATATCCTCATGAGAACCAGTGGGTAACATCTCAACAACTACACCTTCAATTAATTCATAGCGCTTGCCGTCATCTGGATACCATTCCAGAAATTCCTCAAAACTGATGGGTTTGGTTTGTGGTGCAATCATTGTTAATGCCTCGCGTAGACATATTTTACGCTTATCGCTGTTACAATCTTACCTAAATTTATCTTAATAGATAGTTTTGCTTTTCTTTAACTTGTCCCTTAAATTATGGAATTATCTCCTACTAAAAAAGCTTTACTGGCATTAAAAAAGATGCAGAGTAAGTTAGAAACTCTGGAAAATGCTAAACATGAGCCGATCGCTGTAGTGGGAATGGATTGTCGGTTTCCCGGTGCTAACAATCCAGAGGAATTTTGGCAGTTATTACAAGATGGAAAAGATGCCATTACAAGTGTTACTGACGATCTCTGGAATGAGCAAGATTGCAATCTTGGAACAAATACCCCTGAAAAGATTTGCACTACCTATGGCGGCTTTGTGCCTCATTTAAAAGAATTCGACCCCAGCTTTTTTCGCATTGCACCAAAAGAAGCAATGAGTATCGATCCCCAGCAAAGATTGTTGTTAGAGGTGAGTTGGTCAGCTTTAGAAAATGCTGCTATTTCCGCTGATCAGGTTCAGGGCAGTCAGACAGGGGTGTTTATTGGGATTGCGGCGGTGGACTATTGGCATCAGCTATTAAGCAGAAACAATGCAGAAATTGATGCCTATCTGACTACTGGCAATACTCATAGTTTGGCATCTGGGCGAATCTCGCACTTTTTTGACTTTACTGGTGCTAGTATTTCTTTGGATACCGCTTGCTCATCATCATTAGTCGCAGTGCATTTGGCTATTAAAAGTTTACGCGATCACGAATGCAACATGGCTGTAGCAGGTGGTGTTAATCGCCTGATTTCGCCTAAGATTAGTCTTAATTTTGCCCAAGCTAAGATGCTGTCTCCTGATGGCAGGTGTAAAACGTTTGATGAGAGTGCAAATGGTTTTGTCAGATCTGAAGGTTGCGGGATCGTTGTTTTAAAAAGATTGAGTGATGCGATCGCTGATCGAGATAATATTAGAGCTATCTTATTAGGTTCAGCGACAAATCAAGATGGACGCACTAGCAGTATTACTACCCCTAGTAGTTTGTCTCAACAGGCAGTAATCAAGCAGGCTTTAGTTAACAGTAAAGTTGAAGCCAATCAAGTGAGTTATCTAGAAACCCATGGTACGGGTACAGCCTTGGGTGATGCGATCGAGCTGGAGGCTCTTAGTCAAGTATTTCAAGACAATCAAGAATTAATTTTAGGTGCGGTTAAAACTAATATTGGTCACTTGGAACCAGCATCAGGAATAGCAAGCTTAATTAAAACCGTCTTAGCCTTAGAGCATCAATTTATTCCAGCTAATTTGCATCTTAAACAACCCAATAGTAAAGTAGAGTGGCAAAAATTACCGTTTAAACTTCCCGAAAAAGCGATCGCCTGGACGCCAACAGCCCAACCTCGCATTGCAGGCATAAGTTCCTTTGGTTTTAGTGGGACTAATGCCCATCTTGTTGTTCAAGAAGCAAATATGTCGGTTGAGAATGACGGTGAGACAGGGAAATCAGGGAAATCGGGAGATGGAGAGAAAGACTTATATCTTTTCACTTTATCTGCTAAAAGTAACAAAGCTTTAGAGCAACTGGCGGGTAATTATGTTAGATATCTTCAATCTCATCCCGATCTTTTAATTGCAGATATTTGTTATACGGTTAATTTAGGGCGATCGCATTTTAATCATCGGTTAGCCATCAGTGTAAATTCTCCTGCCGACTTACAAACTAAATTAATTCAATATCTTGCTCAAGAGCCTACCTCAGATTTATGGCAAGGTAAGACCAAGCTTAATCAGGAGGCAAAACTAGCTCTGCTATTGAAATCAGAGTTACAAGGATCGCAGGAATTACAAAAGTTAATTGCATCTACAGTTGGTAGTCTGGTTGCTGTTGATTTTGCAGATATTTATTGGAAAATTGCCGAAGTACAGACTTTAAATAGCAATCAAGATACCAATCAAGCAAATATGATTTATTCCCCAATAAAGCCTCACGAAAACAAATGGCAAATATTGATTAGGGGACTTGCTCAACTGTATATTCTTGGCACAAATATCAATTGGCAAGTACTCGGCGAAAATAGCGGCGGAAAAAAAATCATCTTACCAACTTACCCCTTTCAAAGATCACGTTATTGGCTTGATTAGTAGCTATTAGCTTTTAGCTATTAGCTATTAGCTTTTTTTGAGTTATCGCCTTTTTACCCCTTTAGACAGACGCAGCTAAATTCTAATTACTTTACATTACAGATGTAATTACTGATTGTGGCAAACTATTTGAAATTTTAGGATGTTCTCCCATGGTTCCCGCTTCTAATAAATTAACGCCCCTAATTGCTGCTTCATCGAGATCTATCTATATTGACGGCAAGAAGTATCCTTTATCGGAACAGGTCGTAAAAAATATTGAAACTATTATTGGCTTTCAGGCAAAAGAAGCTCAAAAACTGCCATGGCGCGATCGCCTAGTGGAAAAAATAGCAGCTTTTTTTGGTAAATCTGAATTCTTATATCTGCAATTACTTTTCTTTACGAGTTGGATGTTTTGTACTCACGTTGCACCCTGGCTATTACCCTTTGGTCTACCTCTTTTTGATGCCAAAGAAATGGGATTAGATATTGCTGCATTGCTCATCGCCACTGGAGTATTGGTGCAGCAGAGTCGCCAAGATCAATTAGCCGAACAGCGATCGCATTTAATTTTACAAATCAATCTATTAACAGAACAAAAAATTGCTAAATTAATTGAGTTAATGGAAGAGTTAAGGGCAGACTTGCCTCTGATACGTGATCGCCATGACCTAGAAGCACAAATTATGCAGCAAGCAACAGATCCTCAAATAGTCTTAAATATACTGCGAGAAAATTTAGAATCAACTGAAACTTAGTCAATTATTGTTCACATCTTCATAATGACACCGAATAACCAACCAAGAATGCACAGAAATAATTAAATTAGATGTATCTTACGAATGATTAAGTTTTGTATCAATAAGCTTAATATTACTTATCAGTCAATTAAGAGCGAATAATTAAGCATTAAAGATAAAGCATTTAATTGTTATTTAATTGTTTAAAAAAAATTTAATTGATTAATATGTAACTACTTAAAATACTTAAAAATCTAAGGAGAGGGCTGTAATTTGTCTGAATTTAATGGCGTAATGATGCAGTATTTCCATTGGTATAATGAACCAGATGGCAGCCTGTGGAATCAATTAGCAGAAAACGCTGAGCATCTAGCCAAGGTAGGTGTGACCGCAGTTTGGCTACCCCCTGCTTATAAAGGCACCGGCGGTGGCTACGATGTCGGTTATGGAGTGTATGATATCTTCGATTTAGGAGAGTTTGACCAAAAAGGTTCGGTCAGGACTAAATACGGGACGAAAGAAGAATACGTTAACGCTATCAAGGTTGCCAAAAAGGCTGGGATTAGCACCTATGCAGATGTGGTACTAAATCATATGCTGGGGGCTGACCAGGAAGAAGAAGCCGAAGCAACCCCAATGAATCCTAATAATCGCCATGAAGCGATCGGTGATTTGCAAAAGGTAAAAACTTGGACACATTTCACTTTCCCTGGTCGTCAGGGTAAATATTCTAGCTTAGAGTGGCACTGGTGGCATTTTGACGCAGTTGACTACAATGCCTATGACGGCGATTCTCATGCGATCTATCTATTTAAAGATAAGCAATTTGACGAGCAGGTAGATTTAGAAAAGGGTTCCTTTGCCTATTTAATGGGTTGCGACCTGGATATGGAACATGAAGAAGTACGGGGAGAACTCAACTACTGGGGTGAATGGTATATAGATACAACGGATGTTGATGGTTTTCGCTTCGATGCAGTGAAGCACGTTAAAGCAGGATTTTTCCCTAACTGGTTAAATCACGTCCGCCAGCACGCAGGCAAGCCTTTATTTGCTGTTGGCGAATACTGGTCTAATGAGCCTGAAGCTTTGCACCACTTTATTGATGTCACTGGTGGCAATGTGGCTTTGTTTGATGCCCCTTTGCACTATAACTTTACTGAAGCCAGTAAGACTGGTAACAACTTTGATATGCGCCAGATCTTTGATGGCACATTGGTTAAAGATCAGCCGACTCTGGCAGTAACCCTAGTGGAAAATCATGATTCCCAGCCTTTGCAATCATTGGAATCTGTAGTGGAAGCCTGGTTTAAACCCCTCGCCTATGCCTTAATTTTACTCAGACGAGATGGCTATCCCTGTATCTTTTATGCTGATTACTACGGCGCCCATTACAAGGACAAGGGAAAAGATGGACAAGAGTATGAGATCTTTATGGACTCTCATCAGTGGTCAATTGACAAGTTTTTGCAAGCCCGCCAAGATTTTGCCTATGGAGAAGAATATGATTACTTTGACCATGCTAACTGTATTGGTTGGACAAGACTGGGGGATGATGAGCATCCAGGGGGTATGGCTGTAGTTTTGAGTAACGGTGGTGACGGAACTAAATGGATGGAAATAGGTCATCCCAATCAAACTTATATTGACATCACTGAACACATTGATGAACCTATTACGACTAACAAGGACGGTTGGGCAGACTTCCGCTGTCAAGCAGGTTCGGTTTCTGTGTGGATTCCTCAGCAGTAATTAAAACCACTTCGCGACGCGAAGCTAGTCCTTTAGGGCGGTTAGCTCTGAGCCTTAAGCTCTAAGCTCTAAGCTTTTGTTGAACTAACATTTACAATTTAATCTGATTATAGCGATCGCCTTCGATAAACCTAAACAAATCGAGCGATCGCTTTTAGTTTTGGGGTGGCAACCTTTCATGGACATTTGATAGACATTTAATAATTAAGGATCGACAATTGATTGTTCTGTACTTCATCGGTTAAATTAAGCGAAAATTCTGACAATCCAGAATAATCGGCACTTTAAGCAATTAACTACAGCAAGTACTTTCAGTTGAGCAGTTGAGGCTTAATTAATTTATGCAATTTGACTTTTTAGCCTGGAAATTTGGTGGAAATCAACTATCGGACTATTTAATCGCGATAATCATTCTATTTTGCTCCATTATTTTAATTAAAGTGCTTAGACGGTCAACTTTTAGCAATCTCCGCAAATGGGCAGCTAAAAGTGAAAATATTTATGATGATGCAATTATTACCATCCTCGAAAAAAATCTCATTCCCATTGCCTATATTGCCAGTATTTATTTGGGGATTAGCAATTTAACTTTACATCCCATTCTCAAAAGAACTGTCGAGGTCTTAGTAGTAGTTATTTCGACTATCTTGGCAATTCGCTTAATTTCCGCAAGTGTGGAATATGTGATCAAGATGTATTGGATTAACTATCAACGAGACAACGTGAACTTAGAGCAGAGCATTGATGCTTTGATGCCTGCCATCAGAATAGTGATCTGGGTGATTGGAATTATCTTTTTACTAGATAATTTAGGCTTTGACATTTCTGCCGTCGTCACTAGTTTGGGGATTGGCGGGGTGGCGATCGCCCTGGCTTCTCAAGGAGTTTTACAAGACTTATTTAGTTATTTTTCCATTCTCTTGGATCGTCCTTTTGAACTAGGAGACTTTATTGTAGTGGGGGACTATCTGGGAACAGTGGAGTATGTTGGTATCAAAACTACTCGCCTCAAAAGCGTTAATGGGGAACAGATTGTCATGTCAAATAGTGACCTAGTGGGTTCCCGGATTCGTAATTACAAAAAAATGCGTGAACGGCGAATCGTCTTTAAGTTTGGGGTGGTGTATCAAACTGCTACAGAACAATTAGCCCAAATTCCCGATTGGGTTCGCGAAATCATTGACCAGACGGAAAGTGCCACCTGCGATCGCTCTCACTTTGCAGGCTATGGTGAATATAGTCTCAATTTTGAAGTGGTTTACTTGATCGATACTAATGACTACAACGTCTATATGAATGCTCAACAAGAAATTAACTTGGCAGTTAAGAATAAATTTGCTGACCATGGTATTGAATTTGCTTACCCGACCCAGGTAACTTATCTGGATACCTTGCCCGCTAGTATATTAGTTAAGTCAGATAAGTCAGAACAGCAAATGACAGAAAGTATGGCTTAAATTAAGGCTTAAATTAACTTCTGGGGAGGTCTGAAGATGATCACAAGGATTGCAGTGGAGTCAGATATTGAACGTATTCTTGAGCTTCAATCCCTAAACTTATACAGCAACTTATCCCCAGCCGAACTAGAACAAGGATTTGTCACTACTCCCATTAAAGTTGCACAAATCAAAGCAATAATGACTCAAACGGGATTATTTGTTGTGGAGCAAGAAAATCTGGTCATTGGCTATGCTTACGCAGGAAGCTGGGACTATTTTTCTCAATGGGCCATTTTTCCTTACATGTTGTCACGATTAACCCAAATTGATTTTCGAGGAGTGAAAATTACTCCCGCCAATTCTTTTCAGTATGGGCCTGTCTGTATTGATCGAGCTTGGCGGGGAAGTGGAGCATTTCCCCAGTTGTTTCAGACTATGGGTTCTAACTTGGCAGCAAGATATCCGATTGGGGTGACTTTTATCAACCAGGTTAATCAACGGTCACTCAAAGCCCATCGGAAACTAAACTTAGAAATTATTGACGAATTTCAATTCAATGATGCTGCTTATTATAGTTTGGCATTTCCTACCACAATTAGTTAACTAATGGAACAAAAAATAAACTCTTTTCCCTAA
>JBJOPG010000204.1:0-8209 GCA_046050865.1 Cyanobacteriota bacterium | reverse complement strand
GCTTTTAATCAGCTTGAATCAGAAAATCCGATTTATTCGACTGGCATTGAAGAACTAGATGAATTAATGATGGGATTTGAGCCAGGAACACTGACTATCCTAGCTGGTAGACCATCGATGGGCAAAAGTGCCATTTCTCTTTATCTCGCTTTGCAACAGATGATTCAACATCGGATACCTGTAATCATCTTTTCTCTGGAGATGACTAAATATCAGATGGAGTATCGGCTTTGGAGTTTGATGAGTCGCATGGATTGTTATCAGCACTTAGATTTAACGACCATCAACGGCGATCGCATACGAAAACATCGTGCGGGGCTATCTTCTTTGACTGAAGAGGAGATGGGGAGTATCGCTAAAATTGTTCGGGTTGCGGTGGATCTGCCTCTCTATATGAATGATAATCGGGGGATCAACGTAGCGGGGATTACTTCTGAAGCTCGTCAGATTCAAGCAAGAGAGGGAAAACTCGGTTTAGTCATCGTTGATTATTTACAAATGATGGCATCTGACAATGGTGGTAATCGTAGCTATGAACTTGGTGATGTCGGAAGGGGATTATATCAATTAGCTGGTGAATTACAAGTACCAGTTTTGGCTTTGTCTCAAGTCAATCGAGGTGTTGAAGGCAGACAGAATAAACGTCCGATGATGTCTGATCTTTCTCAGTCAGGAATTCTGGAAATGGTAGCAGACAATATTATCTTTGCCTATCGGGATGAATATTACGATCCTGCTACTTCTCAACCTGGAATTCTAGAGTTGATTCTGGCTAAAGCCAGACATGGGGATACTGGGACGGCAGAAGTTTTGTTTGATAAGTCTTCTGGGATGATTCGCTCCCTTGAAGAATTTATTTAATTTAGATGCTGTGGCAGCATTTACTAAGATTGCCAGCCTTAAGCTACAAAGCTATTCTCAAAAACTTTACGACTCATGAACGATCCATATCTGTATACAGGTCGTTAAAAGATTTACAAGTCAAACCAATGTAACGAAAAACAGCACAGGGAGTTAAATGAACAGATATATTACCGAACAAGAAGCCAGGGCAATATTTAAAGATGAAATGCGTAGAATGGTTGGAGCTACTGAAATTAAGGATATTAGATGGCTGCCTACTTCAGAAGCTTATCAAAAATTGAACTATCCATCTCAAAACAGTATAAGAGAAGCTGTTAAAGATGAATTTTTTCGAGTGGGAATTGAGGTACAAGATCGCCGAAGAAAAAACAGTACTAAACCAGTTTATTACTTTAATATTTCTGCTTGCCTTAAGCGTTTAAATACTCCGCCACAGAAAAGAGAAATAAGTCATAAACGATAATTAATATAGATAGAGGCAATGCCAATAGACGTGAAGATAGACATGCTCCGTCCTGTCATCTAAATGGACAAAAAGTAAATTCTTTCGAGAAAAAGCTTAAATTTTCGGTGGTTTAGGGCGATCGCTTCTATCTATGAGTAGCTTGTAAAATCTGTCTTCCACTTTCTCATCAATCCATCGTTTATAGGTTTTGTTATGTTCATCTACTGTATGTGCCATCATTCTCGCAGCCATAGCATCTGGGATAAAATTCATTGCTCTAATCGCCCAGCAATGTCTTAAATCACCAGGCTTACAAACTTTATAACGTCTAAAGGCATTTGATACCCTGTGACCTAAATCTCTATTATTCTTGCCCGATATCTTGGGAAGTTCTATAGGTTCGTATAGCTTCCACTCTTCATACCACTCTGGATAAAGGCAATATATTCGTCTGACACCGTAGTGAACTTTTCTATAGGTTGATACCAAGTGTCCTGGGGGTTTGCATAAGCTATCTAACTCACAATAAAATAATTCGTGATTTGAGACTCCATAAGCTGCCATCAAGCCAAAAACTCTTTGCCAGTGTTTATTAGGAATTGAATGATAAAAATTTACTATTTCTAACTCTGACGGCAAAATGCGATCACCTTGAGTTAAATGAGAATAATTTCCTGAATATCTCTTCAAGTCAACATCTAGTTTGGCAAACTTAGCCAAGGCAGATGCAACCATTACAGCTCTTTTCCGCTGTCTAGTATCTGGAAGGGTTGTGAAAACCAACTCAATTAAAATATCTTCTGTGAAGTTTTTAGATGGATCGAGCCTTTTAAAAATATGATTATAATCGGTGTCCCAGGTCGTTTCCGTTTGTTCGGTTCGGCTTTTGCGGTTGAAATAATCTGTCTCAAATTCCTTTAGCCAATAACCACAACTACCATACACACTGGATTTATTTGTCCAATTCTCCCAGGCAAATTGATTCAATGCCAATTCACTTGCTAACTTTTGTGCTTTCCTTTCAGCACTTTGGATTCCAGCAGCATTAAAATAAATACCTAAACTTACAACTTGTTGCGATGGTTTGCCCTTTATTTTGGCTGGCAAAATTCCTCGTAAAGACAATTTGTTCCCTCTCTGGAGAATTCTAATTCCAGAGTTTGATAATTTGAGTCTTGAGTTAGCCTCTGACAGAAGTAAATCTATTTTTTCCATCGTATATTTTGATCTAAATATGATCTAAATATACGATGGTTTTAACGGTGTTTCAATGCTTTCAAGAGTGTCGCTAACACTTAATTAGATCCAATAATGGTGTGATTGCAAAAGCTGAAACCCTTATATACTCTTAGTGTCAGAGGGGAGACTTGAACTCCCGACCCTCGGCTTATGAGTCCGATGCTCTAACCAACTGAGCTACTCTGACATAGTCTACTCAAATACCAGTTATCAATATAGCAAAATTATGTACGTAAGTAAAATTTATTTGAGCCTAAAATTTTGCTCTAATTTATTCTAACTATTGATATACGTCAAGTTCACTTGAGGTAGCAAAAATATCCGTAGAAGAATAGAGCTTGATCAGGCAATGAGAAGATGCTCATTTACTTTGAGTGTTGACAGGGCTTGAAGTATGATTTTATACGCAAAAGTTTTTTGTATTACGGAATTAAGTCTTTTTACTTAAAAAAATTGGAGCAGAATTGGGGCAAAAATTTATCCCAAATCAATACCAATGTACTCAAATAATCAAAGTAAAACAAAAATTGGCAAAGTTAGCATCCGATTGAAAGGAAGCAGTTATAAACTTCGATGGACTTATCCTCAAGGGAAGCGTCACGAAATATCCATAGCTCAAAATGATGAAGAAGGTTGGGAGGAGGCTGCCAGAGTTGCCAAGATGATCAATAGGGATATTACACTCGATGATCTAGATTGGTCTTATGCTCGTTACAGTTATAGATATCGACATAAAGTAGAAATTGCTTCCCAAGAACTATCCCTCAAGCAACTGTGGCAAAAATACCAAAACATCAAACAGCACACTACGCAAGAATCCACTCAAAAGAAGGAGTGGGAACGATTAAATATTTTATTTGATCAATTACCATCGAACTGTTTTTCGTTATCTAAACCTGAAACTTTTATTGATGAATGTTTGAAACGCTATGCACCAGGTACTTTAGATCCTCGATTTAGAATTTTATATGCTGCTGTCAATATGGCAGTTAAACAAGGGACGATAATTAAAAATCCTTACCTGGATCTATATAATCCTTATGTTAAAAAGCAAAAAACTAAGATTGAGTGTTACGAGGTAGATGAAGTCAAGGCTATTATTGCTGCATTTTACTCCAATGACTTCATGCCAAATGGTTCACATTACTATCATTCTTATTACGCTTTAATAGTTGACTTTTTGAGTCAAACAGGATGTAGACCGTCAGAAGCACATGCTTTAACCTGGTCTGACATTCAAAGAAAATCTCATAGGACTTGGATCAGTTTTGATAAAGCTTATACAGAAGGAATTCTCAAAGATACTAAAACTCACGAAACAAGATTGTTTCCCTGTAACGAAAGCTTAATTAAATTGATTGATGCCATTCCAGTAATTGAAAACAAACAAAATTTAATCTTTCCCTCTGTTAAAGGAGGGTATATAAAACAGAATAATTTTAGAAACAGATACTGGAAGGTTGTCGTTGACAAATTGATCGCCCAAGGCAAAGTTCACAAATATCTCAAACCATATTCTTTACGTCATAGCTTTATAACTCGGCTTGTACAATCGGGAGTAGTAGATATTAAGACTATTGCTGATATTAGTGGAAATACAGTAGATACAATCACTAAATATTATTTAGCATCTAGGAGAAATATTGAGCTTCCTGATTTCTAGCTACTATAGACTGTTCGGAAATGTTGAGATTGGATAAATTAGCAATGTGAAGTTTAGCATTACTAACAACTAGATATCGCCATCACAAAGTCATAGCTAGTATAAAAGAGGAGATAAAAAACAAACCATACAACATTTACTTGTTCAATGGCTATAAAAAAAAGTAAGTAGCATTAAGGATTGTAAAATAAATTTTGCTAAATACTAAACGTTTCCTAATGTAGTTGTTTTAGTAGATATGTTGAAACATTCAATTGGATTACTAATTCATTATTTGAAGTTTAGTTTAAATATGTACCTATTCCTTATCGATTCCGCCCTTGATTCAGCAACGTCTTTTTTTTTAGGGAATTAGATCGCAAAGCTATTTCAGTTCATATTGTTTCGCACTTTCATATCATTGAAAACAAGTCGTGACATTTCTGGAAAAATATTCCAGTCCTGAGCATAACTACGATCTTCTGCAAAAATTGTTAATATATACTCTGTTTTTTGATCGGCAGTAACTATATATGCGGTTTCTCCTCTCGATTCGGAAGTCCACCCTGCTTTGGCTGCAAAATAGATATCATCTGGCAAAGATTGACTAAAAAAACCGCGTACAGTGTTAAATATATTTGGGTCTTTATTAACTCTATTTTTAATTCTAGTGGTAGTATCAATAGATAATAAATTTAGCATTTTAGAGCTTTTATCTGAAGAAACTGCTTGTCGTTTTACAATTTCATACATTAGTCGAGAAGTCTGCTTAGTTGTGGTCTTATTACGAATTGGTTTATCTGGATTTTGTCGCATTTGTAATTCTCTTCCTTGTGGCGAATAGAGATTAAGGTAGGGAATAGGAAAAGCTTTTTGACTAATATTTAAATCTTCATAGCCAGCATCGATAAAAAAGTGATTGCTTTGCTTCCTTTTATTTAACCAAAGCTCAAGCTCTTTAGTGTTTAGATTTGAACCAGATTCAGTATCAGTAACTCGATCTAAAATACGACTAGCAGCTTCGTTATCGGATTTTTTAATCATTTTTTGTAAGTCTAAGCTCAGTTGCTCATCTTCAATCAAACCTTCCTCTTGCAATTGAGCTTGAAGCATAACTAACCAATAAAGTTTAACAACACTTGCAGGATATCTAAGTTTTTCTTGTTGATACGAAGCTTCTTCACCAGTTTTAATATCGATTAATGTAACTGATAAAGAAGTGGTCGGCAAACCTTTTTTTGAAGCTAAATTTCTTACTCGATTTACTATTTTTTGTAAATCTTGACTTTGACGTATGTTCGGTTTGACTTTTACATTGTAAATTAGCTTTTGTCTTTGTGTTAATTGAGTCTTAGATAAAGAAGCAGGACGCATTATGGATGCTTTTTCTATTTGATTATCATGTAAGATTAAATCACTATTAATTGAAGTTTTAGTAATGATGTTTTTGATGTTTCTTTGGCACTTAAGTTTTCTGATGGTTGATACTTTAATTTAGCTATTTGCCAAACAATAATCATTATTAATGTAGTTGCTATAGATATAGCAACTATTTTAAATAAATAAGATAGGTCAAATAAAAAAATATCTTTTTCTAAAAAACTTTGATTTTTTGTGGAGAACTGAGATTTATTTTTCATGTGATTTACCTCAGTTATTTAATTTTTCTAATAGTTTGGTAATCAGCTATTTTCCACTGTCCATTTTCAGACTCAAGATTGTAACGTACTAATCTGGTATCAAAACCACTAGCATCACCATCTATGTTGCCGTATTGGTTATAAAGAGTACGTTGTTCTGTCACAATTACTTCAATAGTGGCGTAATCCTCGTTTACCGCAAAATTTTCTACTGAGTCAATACTTTGAAGATCATAAGTGTAGTAAGAGGCATTATCTTGTAGCCAAGCAACTGATCCTTCAGGATTGTCTATATTATCGTAATAAGATTTACCAGTGAGCAATTCAGCCCCTAATTCTGTATTAAATGGGGACGCAAATATTTGACTTTTGGCATTTTGCCATCTTTCTAGTAAGTTAACGGCTTCTTGTTCAGTAAATGATGGAATTGATTCAGAGGTATTTTCTGTTTGAAGGTTGGATGTATCTGTTTGTTGATAAGTTTCTGTGGATGGGAGAGATTCATCAGATGACTTTTCTACTTCTACGAATTCAGAAGTTGGTTGTTCAATATTGCTTGCTGTTTGATTTGATTGATAACCATTTATTACTAAGCCCAAGAAAATAAAAAATCCGATCAAACCACCAATAATCCAAGCTTTTCCTAATTCTTTTGAGTTGTTGGATGAAGCAGTAACTGGAGTAATATCATGATTTTGTTCACTGTGGTCTGTATTAATAACTTGGCTATTTTGGCGATCTTCTATCTGTTTGCCAAGATTAATTTCAGACTTTGCTGCAATAGAGGTATCGATTATAGAAGCGGTATGTTCTACTTGTTTATCTTGTTCAGGTTCTCTTTGATCAACTAACTCCTTATTATTCAAGACAAAATCTGATTTAAGAAGTTCTAGTTCTTGCTGTTCTTGTTCGAGTTGTTCTATCTGACTTTTAGAACGTTCAAGTTTTTTGATTTCTCTTTCCAATTGTTTTTTTTGCTCGATACGTTCAATTGGATCGGAAATATTAGCTTCTAATTCATTTAACTGTTGCTTTAATAATTCAATATCTCTTTTTATTTTTAAAGCTGACATAATATATGAGTTTAATAAATACAAAACAAAGTTAATGACCAAACTCTATTATCAGTATTTATCAGCTACTTGAAAAGGATATAAATCACAGTCGGGAAAGATAGTGATCGCACTTTTAATAAATTAAATAATTTTTAAGATATCAGTATACTATTTAAATTTAATAACCTTAATAAATTGTGAATCTGTAATTTTTAGCTCTCCACCTAAATTTTCAACTGTATAAGATCTCGATTCTGTTTGCGTTGAGCCGTCCAACCAAATATAAGTATTTTGTCCAATAAAATTAATTAAATTTTGGTTTTTCGAGATTATACGTAAGTTTTCTACTGTTACTCTTTGAAATTGACTAAAGAAATTAGAGTTAAATTGATTCGTTAATTGCGAACTGTACAATGATTCAGTTTCAGCAAAACTTTTTTGCGAGAGCAAATCATATAATCTTACGATCAAAGCGATTGATTCGCTTTCATTAACACCTTCATAACTTTCATTAAAGCCAGAATAGTTTGACTTACTATTTATTAAAGAATCTTGAGATAAATAACTATTAACATTTTTATCCAAGTTATAGATTGTTGGTTCACCAACTTCTCCACTTCCTATCTTTTCCTGCATTAAGTTGGCGAATTGTTCGGCTTCTAATTTATTAATAAAAGAAGCAACTTGTATAGAATACATTTGTTCTTGCTGGCGATATTTACGAATGGCATCTCGGCAGTAGTTACTATGGATAGTATTTAAATTTTCTGGGGTATCATCAATATAAACTCGATACCAAATATTAGCACCACCAGGATCTTTATCTCCACAAGAATCTAAAGGAAAATCATAGTAATCAAAATTTTGTTCTTGAAGTTGAGTGGATACTTCTGGTGAAGGCTCAATTATATCTTCGGTTTTTAGTATATTATCTTGTTTAATAGTCTCGGAAGAAATACGGTCAGAAGTCTGTTGTTCGATATTAGTTATTGTTTGATTGGCTCTGTTGCCATTTATCATTAAGCCTAAGAAAATAAAAAATCCAACTGTACCGCCAATAATCCAGGCTTTTCTTGACTCTTTTGAGTTATTAGATGAAGAAGTAACCAGAGTAGGCGTAATAGTATCAGAATTTTCTTTTCGAGAGTTTGTATTATCTACTAGGCTATCAGGAGTATTTGTTTCTAGTATGAATCCTACTTGTTCTCTTTCAACTTTGTTTTCATCTACTAACTCATTACTATTTAACGAAAACTCGGACTTAAGAGACTCCAGTTCTTGCTGTTCTTGTTCGAGTTGTTCTATCTGACTTTTAGAACGTTCA
>JBJOPG010000203.1:0-8606 GCA_046050865.1 Cyanobacteriota bacterium | reverse complement strand
ATGGCGATCGCTTTTGGACAGTTGGTTTATTTGGAACGTTCTCAACGTCGTCTACCAACGCCGAAAAAACAGGAAAAACTTAGCATCATTGAATCTTGGCAAGTCTTACCGGATTTGAGTAAACGCTATCCCCTAGTGTTATTTTTAGCGACTAGTACTTTTTTACTGGTAATTATCTATCTTTGCTCAGAATTCCTCTGGTTTAACATTTATGGGCAGCAGTTTGATGAGTCGCAATTAACGGGATTTCTGGGACTGATGCGGATGATTATCTCCCTGATCCAAGTGGTATTTCTCTATGGTATTACTCGTCCTTTGCTCAAGTGGGTGGGAGTAGCGAGGCTCAACCCTGTTTATCCTGTGACCACTTTACTCAGCCTGGGGGGATTGCTATTCAATTTTCAATTACCGACGGCGATCGCCTTACAGATCAATGGTGATGCTCTTTATAAAGCTATCAACCTACCCGTCCATCAGCTAAACTATAACGGCATTCCCCACCAGTATATCGGGCGCGTTCGTGCTTTGAGCGATGGCTTAATTTATTCTCTGGGCTTAACTTTAGCGGGGCTAGTCTTGTGGCTCTGTCATCTCTATCTCACCTTGGTACAGATTACCTGGCTGGCGATTATTTTAACGGTGATCTTGTTGCTGGTACGGATTCCCATGGGCAAGTACTATATTCAAAGTTTAGAGGAGATGATTCGCACCAATAACATCAATCTAGATGATTTTGCCCAGCCTGCTAATCAATTACCATCCCAGTCCAGTAATGTCATTCGGGAATTTTTAACCACTGGCGATCGCTATAGTCAGCTTCAAGGTTTAGAGTTGGCGGCTAATGTGGGCAATCCTGAACAGTTTTTTAACGAGGTACGGTCTTTATTGCCAATAGCGGACAGTGCTTTGCGCCAGGAAATCTTAAAATTGTTTAGCCATAGTAAGTCTACGAGTAAGCTCTCGATCCTCCCAGAATTTGCCGCGTTGTTGATGGACGAAAATCCCACGGTGCGGGGTATTGCCTTAGAAGTTCTGATTGCCAATCAATATCTCTTTCCCCCAGGGGAGTTAGCACCTCTAATTGTGGATGGAGATCCGCTAGTTAAGGCACTAGCTTTGGTTGCCACCTTTCAGGATACCCAGACAGAAAATTTAGATGCCCAGCTTGCGGAACAATTCTGGCAGCTCAAACTAACCGATGAAATAGTCAAGGCGATCGCCAGAGTCGTCCGTTATAGTGGTAATCCCGAATTTGTTACTCTGATTGAATATCTCTTACCCCGAGCCAACCCCGAAGCCAAGCAAGCAGCCTTAGAAGCGTTGGTTAATCTGGCTACAGTGCAAGACTCTAGCTTAACCAAAATAGCGATCGCCGAAACCCACCATGAAGATCCACGGGTGCGGGTCGCCGCCTACAAATTACTAGAGATCACCCACGGGATCGAAGCCCTTCCCCAAGTAACTCAAGGATTACAAGATGTCTCGGCGCAAGTGCGCCAACAGGTAGCCTGTACTCTTGCTGCTTATGGTCAGGAGGGATTGATCATTGCTCAAACTCAGTTAACGGCAAAAGATCCCCTGGTGGTTCAGACGGCGATCGCGGCGATCGCCAAATGTAGTCATAAAGGTGCCAACGAGATCCTCTTTCAACACCTGATGCCAGAATTTCAGCAGTTTAACCTCACTCGTAAATGGCAACAACAAATACCCACCCACGATCCTAGCTGGCAGTTTCTAGCGGTAGCCATTGAAGACTATCAACAGCGGCTATTACAAAAAGTACTGTACATTCTTTCCTGCCTGGGCTATCCCTCCACGGTGAATTTAGTCCAACGAGTTTTAGTCACCAGCGATCGCCGGGATTTAGCCAACGCCGTGGAAATCCTCGCCTCTATCAATCATCGACGCTTTGTACAACCCTTGATGCCCCTATTGGAACAGAGGGTATCCAACCAAGCCCCTAGCAAACTGGAACCAAATTCTCAATGGCTAGGAGACAAGGGCTATAAAATCCTCCTAGAAGCTCTCGACTCCAGCGATCGCTGGCTCAAAACAGGAGCATTAGCGGCATTGGCGGCATTGCCCACCGCCTTACTCCAAGACCCCGACCCCGTCGTACAATCAGTGACGAGGGAAATTTTCCCTGCTACCACTCACCTTCATAGTTCAGGGAGTACCTCTATGAATCGATTACTTTTGCTGCGCAATGTAGCTCTGTTTAAAAATCTGTCCCTCGATGAACTATTTTCCATCGATCAAGCCCTGGAACAAAAACAGGTGTTGGCAGGAGAAACCATCTATACCGAAGGTAGTTGGGGTGGTCATTTATATATTATCGCTGGGGGGAAAGTCCAAATTGTCAAAGAATTGGATGGGGAACAACAGGAAATTAAACAATTAGCCACAGGGCAGTATTTTGGCGAAATCGCTCTCTTTGATGAGGCTTTGCGTTGGGATGGAGCGATCGCCCTGGAAGACTCGACTTTACTTTCTTTAGAGAAAAAACGTTTTATTAGCCTGATCTCCCAACGTCCCCAGATTATCTTAGAACTTTGTCGCTTCCTGAGTCGCCGACTAAGGGAGACCGATAAATACATGTCTGCTAAGAAAACCCCTTCAGCTAAATAACTGGTGTTATGTGTGCTTGTCGGTTGGGGATATGGGGATGTAGGGATGTGGGGATAACAAATCAACTTAACTTTCCCTAAGCCCCTAAACCACAGTTATTACTTAGGTTGCGTAACATCAGTAACTAAATCAAATAACTATCTAAAAGGAGGCGCGTACATCAAGCCGCCATCTGTCCACAGAGCATTGAGACCCCTTTCCAACCCAAAAGGCTTACCTAGGTTGCGCTCATAAACCTCTCCATAATTGCCAACGTGCTTGATAATCCTGGAGGCAAAATCATTAGAGAGTCCCATATCTGCGCCTAAATTATCTTCTAAGCCCAAAAAACGTCTAATTTCAGGATCTTTTGTCTGGGTAAAACTCGCAATATTTTGGGAATTAATACCTAATTCTTCCCCTTCGATCATGGCGTAGATCACCCATTTAACCACATCAAACCATTGAGCATCGTCATTAACGGTCACAGGCGCCAAAGGTTCTTTCGACAATACCAGCTTCAATATTTGATGGTCGCTAGGTTTGTTTAATAGGGTACGACGAGCAGCTAGCTGGGAGCGATCGCTGGTGGCAGCTGCACAATCTCCCTGTTCGTAGGCATCATATAGCAAATCAGTATCTTCAAAGACAATCGGCGCGTAACTTAAACCGAGTTTTCCCATGCGTTCTGCTAAATTTTGCTCGTTGGTTGTTCCCGACAGGACACAGACTGATTTGCCGTCTAAAGCTTTTAAGTCCTGGATTTTACTCTTGTTCGTGACTAATAACCCTTGACCATCATAAAAAGTTGTGGGGGCAAACTCCATGCCAACAACAGTATCACGGCTTAATGTCCAGGTAGTATTGCGGCTGAGTAGATCCACTTCTCCCGACTGCACCGCCAAAAAACGTTCCTGGGTATCTAGATTCCTAAATTCTACTTTAGTGGGGTCATCAAATATGGCTGCTGCTACGGCACGACAGATATTTACATCCAGACCCGAATAGTTCCCTACTTCATCTACTAAACTAAACCCAGGAAGCCTTCCATTGACACCACAGATTAGCTTGCCTCTAGTTTTGACTTTATCTAAGCGACTCTCGATGACGTTAGTATTTTCAGTTGCTGCCGTTGTCTTTTTGGTTTCATCCCTGTTAACCGTGGGATGAGGATCTTCATTAATCCGACAACCACCAAGGAATAAAAATAAAACAATTGCTATAAAATTTAGTCTTAAATTTATTTGGATCAACATACATTTTAAATCTATCAAAAAATCAGCGAAAAGGAGGAGAATACATTAAGCCTCCATCCTGCCATAAAGCATTTGCCCCCCGTGCTAAGTGAAAAGGCTTGCCAATATTACGCTCGTAAACCTCACCATAGTTACCGACATGTTGGACAATGCGGCGAGCAAAGTCAGGAGGTAACTCCAATGTTGTACCGATGTTTCCTTCCATCCCCAAAAAGCGTCTGATCTCTGGATTCTTGGCATCATTAAAGCTATCTATATTTTTGGAGCTAATCTTTAACTCTTCTGCCTTAACCATGGCATAGGACACCCATTTAACCACATCAAACCATGCTGGTTCTCCATTGGCGATCGCCGGGCCTAAAGGTTCTTTAGAAATTAATACATCGAGGACTTGATGCATATTTGCCTCCTTTAATTGACTACGACGAGCCACTAGTTCTGAGCGATCAGCAGTGGCAGCATCACATTTTTTAGCTTCATAGGCAGCATATAACTGATTTTCAGTTTCAAATAGCAGCGGAAAATAGCCAATGTTATGTTTACGCATGGCTTCGACTAAATTTGTCGCTGAAGTAGTTCCTTTGGAGACACAGATTGATTTGCCATTGAGGTCTTCTAGTTGCGTAATGCCACTTGCCTTCCTAACTAATAAACCCTGCCCATCATAAAAGTTAGTCAAGGGGAAATCCAACCCGACTGAGGTATCACGACTCAAAGTCCAGGTGGTGTTGCGACTTAGCAGATCAACTTGTCCTGTAACAACCGCGCGAAAACGCTCTTGGGATTGAAGATGACGAAATTCTACTTGCTGAGGATCGTTAAATAAAGCTGTGGCGATCGCTTTACACAGATCCACCGAAATTCCCGAATAACTACCATCAGGCTTTTTATAGCTAAATCCCAATAGCTGATCATTAATCCCACAGATAATTTTGCCGCGATTTTTGATGATTGCTAAGCGTTGTCCCTGGTTCTCCCTCAGCTGATGCTCTACTCCCAGACTCCTAGAGCTACTACTAAGACTGCTAATCTGTTCCTTGCCACAAGCACTAACATTGATGAAGATTAGTAGGATTAGTCCAAGGAAAAGCCAAGTTGATCTTTTAGCCAATTTTTCAGTTGATTTTTTCAAAATACAATTTAATTCTTAATTAAAAGGAGGTGAATACATTAATCCACCTTTTTTCCAGAGAGCATTTTTACCACGTTTCAAACCAAAGGGCTTGCCCAAATTGCGATCATAGATTTCGCCATAGTTGCCCACCTGTTCAATAATTCTCTTGGCAAAATCATTAGACAGTCCCATGTCATTACCCAAGGTGCCATCCATTCCTAAGAAGCGACGGATTTCTGATTCCTTACTTTTTTGGTAGACGTTGATATTGTCTGAATTGATATTCAATTCTTCCCCTTGAATTAAGGCAAAAGTTACCCACTTAACAATGTCAAACCATTGAGAATCTTGATGAATGAGCATCGGCGCCAAAGGTTCCTGGGAAATATTTTGAGACAAAATTCGATGATCTTTCGGGTTTGCCAAGATGGTTTTTCGCACCATCAGTTGTGAAATATCTCCTGTAATTGCTTGACACCGATTCCGTTCGTACAAATCAAATAAAGCATCGCGATCGTCTAAGGCGAGAATTTTGGCAGAAATCTCTACTTGCTGCAAATAATCTTGGAGGTTATCGTAGCTCGTGGTTTTTGCCGGGACACAGATAGTCTTATTTTCTAGCTCCCTCAAAGTTAGAATTTTACTCTGCCGATTGACCATTACTCCTTGAGCATCATAGAACATTGGCGATGTAAAGTCTAAATTGGCATCGGTATCACGGCTGAGGGTTTGCGTTGTATTGCGACTGAGGAGATCAATTTTTCCTGACTTGAGGACATCAAATCTTTCTTCAGTTGTTACATCAAGGAATTTAACTTTACTAGCATCCTCAAACAATGCAGCAGCGATCGCCCGACACAAATCCACATCAATTCCGGCATAGTTCCCTTCGGCATTGACAAAGCTAAAACCAGGTAATTCACCATTCACGCCACAGACCAAATAACCTCTATTTTTGATGCGATCTAGTTGGCTACTCCCTGACTGCTGAATGGATTCTAGTGCTGATTCATTGGCAGCATTGGCTCTAAAAAAGGGAATAACTAAGTTATTAGTCTGACTTCTTGCTGTTCCCCAAAAAATCACACTGACCACCACAGCAGCAAATATTAATTTTGGTGTCCGGGGAATTTGATTAAACATTACGCTTGAATGAATTGAATGAATAGTACTGGCATCTGCTGTTGATCTTTCTCTCTTCCAACATAAATTTTCGTGTTTCGTGATCGCATTTTAACTTGAGTTATAGCGTAAAGTAGCATTTTTGACTGGCGATCACAGCAATCCAATTTGGCGAAAGATAAAATGGATAGTTAGCTAATCAATAAATAAATAATTTATAAAATTTTTAACTCCTAAAATTCTCTAAAATCCTATATTTATACCTATATATGCGGATAACTGCCACCAAAGTATTGCTCGGAATATCACTAAACATACTTTTACCAATCCAGGTTTTGGCAGAATCCGAACAGCCAAAATCCCCCAGCCAGACTCAGACTAAACCAGACTTGGAGTTATGGAAGAATCAACCAGGTGTTACCAGTCCCTCGATTTCCCTTAAACCAGGATTTGTTTCCTGGAAAACCCCCACTAAACTGGGTTTAATGCAGCTAGATGGTAATTATGATTCCTCAGCCCATTTCACCAAAGGAAAAATCTCCCTCTCCAAACCCACAACCATGGGCTTAATGGATTTATCCATCAACCTTGACCGACATATTATGCCAATCCAAGCAGTAACTGGTTGGCAAACCAAGACTCCCATCGGTTCTTTGGCAATCAAAGGAAACTTCAATCAAGATGTAGTTTTTACGGGGGGGAACGCCACCTGGAATTCTGAAACTCGCCTGGGTACCGTTAATATCCAAGGAAATTTCAGTCAAGGGACTAATTTTAGCGGTGGCAATGCTACCTGGAATGCTCAAACCCGTCTGGGAAGCTTCAAGGTTCATGGAAATTTCGACCAAGAGACAAATTTTAGTGGTGGTAATGCAGCTTGGGATGCCAAAACCGCCATTGGTTCATTTGCCGTTAATGGGAACTTTGATGACAACACCAACTTTATGGGGGGCAATGTAAAAATTGGTTCAGATGCCTTGATTGGTTCTTTTCACGCCGATATTAAAATCGACCACGAAAGCAATTTTAATGGGGCAGATGCCTCTTGGGATACCGATCTGTTGTTTGGGTCAAATATGGGGGTGAGCGGTAAGTTTGATCAAAACAATGACTTTACAGGAGGTAGCGTTAAGTTGGGAGCTGAATCTGCGATCGGTACCATGGGCATCAAGGCAAATCTCGATGATGATACTCAATTTACCAGTGGTAGTGCCTTCTGGAAAACCAAAACTAAATTGGGTTCTATCGGTTTAGATGCAGATCTCAAAAAAGACGGTAATTTCTCCTCCAAGCTAGGTCTAGAATTTGCCCTGTAATTACTAAAGTTGCGTACTTGCACATTTGCCCTTTTCCCTTTAACCTTTTCCCTAAACTCATAGATTAATTAGCACTCATTAAACGAGAAGTATTAAAATCTGATAATGAGTAACTTAAGTAATTTCGATCTTCAAAATCCCCCCCAAGCCAAATTAATCGATGCTTGTGTTCATTGTGGCTTTTGTCTTTCTACCTGTCCTAGCTATCGCGTTCTCGGCACAGAGATGGATTCTCCCAGGGGCAGAATTTACTTAATGGATGCCATTAATCAAGGGGAAGCGACCGTTGACACCACCACAGCTCAACATTTTGACTCCTGTTTAGGATGCCTTGCTTGTGTCACAACTTGCCCCTCGGGAGTGAGGTACGACGAACTGATTGCCGCTACTCGCCCCCAGATTGAGCGCAACCTAGACCGCAGCCTAGCTGATCGGCTAATTAGAACCTTAATTTTTAATCTCTTTCCCTATCCTCATCGCCTACGACATTTATTGCCGACCCTCTGGCTGTATCAAGTATCAGGTTTACAACAACTAATTAGACGGACAGGAATGCTCCAACGGCTAACTCCCCGATTAGCAGCAATGGAAGCAATTCTCCCCAAAGTGACAGATCGTGCTTGGGATGCTAATTTGCCTGAGGTCATCCCTGCCCAAGGAGCAAAGCGCTATCGGGTAGGGATGGTTTTAGGTTGTGTACAACGGTTATTCTTTTCTCCTGTTAATGAAGCTACCGCCAGGGTTTGGCTGTTGTGCCGCCCTCCCCGCCCATCAAGGACAAGAGGCTCAGGCACAAGCTTTAGCCAGACAAATGATTGATAGCTTTCTCGACCAAGATTTAGATGCAATTATTATCAATGCTGCGGGTTGTGGGCATACCCTCAAGGAATATGGTCAGATCTTAGGGAATGATCCTGAGTATCGAGACAAGGCAAAGCAGTTTTCTGCCAAGGTGAAAGATGTTCAGGAATTTTTAGTCGAAATTAAGCTAACTGCTGAATTGCATCCTTTGACTTCAGGGGACTTAACTCTGGTTTATCAAGATGCTTGCCATTTACTCCATGGACAAAAAATTAGCTTACAACCCCGCCAGTTATTAACTCAAATTCCTGGAGTTAAACTCCGTGAACCTTTAGATGCGGGATTATGCTGTGGCAGTGCGGGGATTTATAATATGTTGCAGCCCGAAAC
>JBJOPG010000202.1:0-12121 GCA_046050865.1 Cyanobacteriota bacterium | reverse complement strand
TCTATACCATCAACAATACCGCGCCAGCTAGTTTCTCTCGCTAAACTGACTTCATCTAAACCGTGTTTAGCAAAAAAGCCTTTTTCCATAGCCACTGCTACAGGTGCGCAAGCAGTTAAAGGGACAAAACCCAGTTCTAAGTTAACCTTCTCTAAACCATGACGGGCAACGATCGCGGTTTTCTTGGCGCGGATTTTTTTGATCCGTTTTTGTTGGTTGAGGAAGTAAATAATTTCACTCCGCAAACTATAGTAACTAGGATGATTGACTACTTGCATCCGTTTGCGAGGACGAGGAATATCTACATCTAAGATGCCGCCAATTTTGGAACTTGGGCCATTAGTCAGCATGACAATCTTATCTGATAGCAACACTGCTTCATCGACATCGTGAGTCACCATCACCGAAGTGATCTGATACTGTTCACAAATCTGCATTAACTGTTCTTGCAGATTACCTCTAGTTAAGGCATCTAACGCCCCAAAAGGTTCGTCTAAGAGTAGAAGTTTGGGACGAATTGCTAAGGCACGGGCGATCGCAACACGTTGTTTCATTCCCCCTGATAGCTGTCCAGGAAGTTTGTCTGCTGCATGACTTAAGCCTACGAGGTTAATGTGTTCCTCCACTACAGATTTCCGTTCTGCCTTGGAGGTATTGCTCATTACTTCGTCTACCGCCAAACCAATATTTTGTTTTACCGTTAGCCAGGGTAGAAGGGAGTAGTTTTGGAAAATCACCATGCGATCGGGCCCTGGTTCTTGAATCCGCTGTCCCTCTAGGGTGACAATACCTTCTGTCGGTAAATCCAAACCCGCAATCATATTTAACAGGGTTGATTTACCACAACCAGAGTGACCAATTAGGGAAATAAATTCGCCTTTTTTAATCTCTAAATCGATACCTTTGAGGGCGATGTATTCTCCACCGCCAGTTAAGGGGAATACCTTGTCAATTTGATCTACTGCAACAAATACGCTCATTTTTTTTAAGTAGTAGGTAGTAGGTAGTGGGTAGTAGAGGAGAAAGCTAAAAGCTGATAGCTGATAGCTAATAGCTGTTTATGATTGTGGTGCGATTAATTTTTGGATATAGGCGATCGCCCGATCTAAAATCAAACCAACTGCACCGATATAGATAACCGCCAAGATGATCTCACTGATGTAGTTTTGCTGATAAGCATCCCAGATGAAGAAACCGATACCGACAATACCTGACATCACGATTTCAGCGGCGATAATTGCCAACCAAGCTAAACCAATGCCAATTCTCAAGCCAGTGAAGATATAAGGTAAGGCAGAAGGGAATAGGATCTTGAAGAAGAATTTTTTATTGGATAGTTTTAAAACTCGTTTAACGTTGAGATAGTCTTGGGGAATTTGTTTAACGCCTTCTGTGGTGTTAATTAAAATCGGCCAAACTGAAGTAATAAAGATGACGAAAATCGCTGCTGGTTGGTTTTGTTGTAATGCTACCAAAGCGATGGGAACCCAGGCTAAAGGTGCAACCATCCGTAAGAATTGGAAAATGGGGTCTAAGGCTTTGTCCAAGAGCGGATTTAGTCCGACTAATATACCTCCACCAATACCAACTATGGCTGCTAAGGAATAGCCTTGGGCTACCCTGCCTAAACTCGCCATGGTCTGCCAAAATAGACCTTTATCTAAACCGCCAGCGTCATAAAAAGGGTATAACAATAATTCCCTGGTGCGTTCATCTGTCCAAATACTTAATGGCCCCGCTAATTTTATTAATCCTGTAGAAGAAAGGAATTGCCAAATAGCCAGAAAGCCTAAAATTCCGAGAATCGGCGGCACTATCTCCCCAGAATTCTTTTTCCAAAAGGCACTAATAAAGTTATCTTGATTATTTTTATTAATTCTTCTAGTGTTTGTAGTCATGCTTTTGCTCCTTCATTGATGTAACTTTTAAGTAAATTTAATTAAACTTTTTTAATTGCCAAGCTGTTAAGATAAGCTGCTGGATTGGCTGGATCGAATTCAATCCCATCAAAAAATGTTTCGACACCACGAGATGGACTGGTAGGTAGATTGGCAAACTTGGCTTCTCTGGCTGCTTCTAACCAAATATCTTCGCGGTTGACTTTAGCAATGAGTTCTTCGGCATTATCTAAAGTATCTTCAGGTAAAAAGCCCCAACGCACACTTTCGGTTAAAAACCATAAGTCGTGACTCCTGTAGGGATAAGAAACACTGCCGCGATCGTCTTGCCAATACAAAGGCCCCATCGCGTAATCTTTAATATCTGGTCGACCATCCCCCATTTTGTAGTTACCTTTGTAGGGAGGTTCGATTAATTCGCCGAGAATATTGAAATAACTTCTTCGTGCCAGAATTTTAATCAATTCAGGTCGATTTTCAGGTTTATCACACCACTGCTGGGCTTCCATCAAGGCTTTTAAAATCGCTTTAGTCGCTTTAGGATTTTTATCAACCCAATCTCCTCTAATTGCTAAATATTCTTCGGGGTGAAATTTCCACATCTGTGCAGTTAAACCTGCCATATAGCCGATATCTTCGGCAACGATGCGATAGGGCCAAGGGTCGCCTGTACTAAATGCATCCATGCTGCCTGTGCGCATCCCCTGTACCGTCTCAGCAGGTGGTACAGCCAGCAGATCCACATCTTTATCTGGATCAAGACCACTGGCAGCCAACCAATAGCGCACCCAAAAATCTTGATTGACTTTCGGAAAAGTAAAGGCGGCTTTAAATTTTCGCCCCTTGTCTTTAGGAAAGCTTTTAATGTAATCAGCACCCTGAGTAGAAATCTTTAAATCAATCCCTTTGCTTCGATGCACATTAGATACTGCAATCCCATTTCCTTGAGTATTTAACATTGCCAGGACGTACATCGGTAGTTTTCTACCGTTAGTCAGCAGTCCTTCATTAATTAGATAAGGCATCGGCATCTGCCATTGCCCACCATCTATACCACCTCCTTCTGAGCCAATCACCACATTGTCTCTAGCTGACGCCCAGTTTGCCTGCTTGGAAACCTCTACCTCTGTCATGCCATATCTGTCAAAAAAGCCCTTTTGCTTAGCGATGACTAAAGGTGCAGACTCCAAGATGGGTAGATAGCCCAGTTTAATGGCGGTGGTTTCTGGCTTTTGATCGGGATTGAGTTCTAATGCTTGCACCTTGGGGGTCAGATCTCTAACAGAAGGTGGATTGCCCAGGCAACCATTCAGCAATACAGCACTAGCAGCCGAAGCTCCCGCGGTGTATAAAAATTTTCTTCGAGAAAATCGATCCATAAAATCTCCTGACAACTGAGTCTATATGCTCTAGGGTTGCCTCTTAAAGTAAGTTGCGATAGATGAAAACAAAATATCAATAGCTCTTCATCATATTTATAGATAAAAATAAATGTAAAACTAAAAATCATTGGCTTTAATCTATTAAGAAATATCATACTAGAAGTTTTGCTAGGAGTACAGTCTTTGCAATTAGAATTTCTCATCAAACCCTCTACCATTTCTTATTAGGGGCGTGAAGAGTAATGATGGCAGTCTTGACAAGCCAAGGTTGATTAAAATATATTTTTATCTATCTATTAGAAGGTAGATAAAATCAAATCAAGCAAATAACAGGAGATTAGAATGATGACCAACTTGAATAAAGATTTACTAAACCTTTTGTAAAATGGCTTCTAGCTTCTAGCCGTATTATCATTAGTTTCTTACTTTAAATCAGCAACGCCGCAAATCAATACTGATGGAATCAACCAATACGCGATCGCAAATTTTGGATATAGCCCAAGACTTAATCCAGAGAACTGGAGTCAATGCCATGAGTTATAACTGGAGTCAATGCCATGAGTTATGCCGATATTAGTCAAGCGATCGGTATTCGCAAAGCCAGTATTCACTACTATTTTCCCAGTAAGGAAGATTTGTTGACAAATCTACTAGACCGCCATAACCAACAATTTTGTCGTTTGCTAGAGGCGATCGTGACCGCTGATGAAACAGCAGGGGATAAGTTAAATCGCTACTGTAGTTTATTTGTCGAGACTTTAAACAGTGGAGAACAAGATAAAGCTTGTCTATGCGGTATTTTGACTGCTGAACTCAAATCTCTCAAAACGCCGATTGTTGATCGCATCACTCAGTTTTACCGAGATAATGAAGTCTACTTAGAGGGAATTTTACAAGCAGGTCTGGAGTCTGGAGAATTTACTTTTCGAGGAAACCCCCAAACTATGGCAAAGTTGATTTTTTCGCTAATGGAAGGAGACCTGCTCATCGCTCGTGCGGAGGGGGGAGTTGCCAGAATCCAAGCAACCACTCAGCAGATGATGGCATTAATTCAGAACTAGAATCAACAGCTAGAATTCAGCAATAGAATTAAGCACCAGGAGATGCCTGTAACAGAATCACTAATTGATAGGGTTCCAGTACTAATTTCTGAATAGCGGAAATTGTTTTACCAGAGACGAGATCCGTCAAAATCTTCCGCATACCTAATAATCTCAATTGTTTCGCCACAATTTCCTGTTCGCGATCGCTAAAATTAGCCAACACCAGCACATTTTGCTCCTGTTGAGAACGAAAATAACCAAAGATGCAGTCATTGCCTGTATCAATAATTTCTGTTTCCCCACGACTAAAAGCTCGATTTTGCTGACGAATTTGGATTAACTTGAGCAAACCGAGATAAATCTTGCCTGGGATGCTAGAGCTATCCTTTCTTTTTAAGGCACGTTCATCATTAAATGCCGAGCGGTGAACCCAACGACTATCACCATCTTTTTCTGGTGAATCAGTATAGCCATAGTTGTTTAGCGTACCGATTTCATCTCCTAAATAGAGCAGAGGAATGCCACCGATGGTTAAAATAACTCCGTGTAATAATAGAATTCGTTTGACGGCTAAATCAATCTCCTGGCGATGATTGTCATCCGTTAACTTCTCTAGACCACACAAGGAAGCAGTAGTCCCCGCAATTCTGGCTTCTCCCGTTTCAGGCTTTTCCTGAAAGGGTAGACCTTTGGCAAAACTAGCTGGAAATCGACCAGTAAAAAATGATGTCAAAAATTGTCGATGGTCGTAAGGATTAATCTGCAAATCCCGCATATCATCATCAGCAATTGCCCACCCAATATCATCGTGACAGCGAATATAGTTTACCCAAGCACAGTCTTGAGGAATGGTAAAACGCTTGGACATCCCATGGCTTAGTAAGCGAACATTTCGCACTGCTAGAGCGTCCCATAATAGTGCCATTAACTGGGGATTATAGGACAAGGGGCATTCTTCTTGACTGATATAGCGGGTAACCTCGTCGGGATGAACGATCGCCTCTGACTTAAATGCCATTGCTGGGGCAGCAATTTTAACGATGGTATTAAATGCTTGAATGAGCAAATGAGCTTCGGGTAGATTTTCACAACTGGTGCCTAATTTCTTCCACAGAAAGGCTACGGCATCCAAACGGAGAACTTCTACCCCGATATTTGCCAAAAACAGCATTTCCTCCGCCATGCCGCTAAACACCACCGGATTCTCATAGTTCAAATCCCATTGATAGTTACAAAAGGTTGTCCAAACCCACTTACGAATCTTATTTTTGTAAGTAAAGCAGCCTGGACGTTCATCAGGAAATACTGAATTAACAGTTTTTTCAAAAGCATTAGGCTGTTCTCGATTGGGATACATCCGATAATACTCTTGATATTCTTCATTCCCCGCTAAGGCACGTTTTGCCCATTCATGTTCGTCAGAAGTATGGTTAAACACAAAGTCAACCACGAGACTAATACCGTGTTGTCTTAATTCTGTCGCTAGCTGGGACAACTCTTCCATAGTGCCAAGAGCAGGGTTAATCTCTTGATAGCTACTCACGGCATAACCCCCATCATTATCCCCTTCAGGACATTTAAATAGAGGCATCAAATGGAGATAGGTAATACCCAACTCCGTCAAATAAGGAATGCGATCGCGAATTCCTTGGAGATTACCCGCAAACAAATCGACATAGCACATCACCCCCACCAGACGATTTGATTGATACCATTGAGGATCTGCCAGACGCATTACGTCTAAAGCTTTGAGATCGTCAGATCTGGCTAACCACATTGAAGTAGCAGAAGCCAAAATATTTTCTAGATGGTAAAAGAAATCATACTGATTGCCATAAAGTTGATACAGCAGGCGAAATAAACGGGGAAAATGAGTATTAACACGTTCAAGGTAACCCTGCCATTCGACTTTACTGACCTGATCGCAAAAACGCTTTTCTAGTCTAGGTAACAAACGCGACAACGAAGTAGCACTCCGCTTTTCCCAAGAATCAACTTGACCCATAGATATGATAACAATCCTATTTACAACTCAAATACCTATATTGTCAGCTTTTTAGCTTGAAGTGTAATTACTTGTTCAAATATTTATAGATCCGATGGCTCTAATCGAACTAGAGGTCAAAATATTAGGTCAAATTTAGATGACTGGACATCTTTGTTAGCAAGTAATCGACAAATAATTACACTGCTCAACAATAACAATATTGTTAGTTATCTCTAGATTATTCACTGTATTGACTACCAATCGATGCCACGAGGAAGTAGCTGGGTGACTCATAATGAGCGAGGAGTTCATTTGAACTTCTGCACCCACTAAAATTAGAGCTACTTGCTGCTCTGTCAAAAACCTTAAAATTTCACCAGTTGTCTCCCAGGGATGAAGATAACTCTGGTCAATAATAATCATTTTTAATCCCGCATTGGCGATCGCCTCCGCCAGAGTTAAGTTTAACTTTAGTTTGTGACTACCTAACTTAGAAGTTAATTCCTCTTGCAAAGTATGTGAAAATTCTGCTGCACTCTCCGTCGCAAAAGCATTGTAGTAAATTACGGTCGTCTTAAAGCAGTGATCGTTAGCTTCAATAAAATCTTGTATTAGGTCAAAACTACTTAAATCAGCATCATCCAAGATAATTCCGTGTTCTTGGTTGATTAATCTATTTTCTAACCAGTCGCCAATTTTTTTAGATACTCTTCTCATAAAATCAATACTTCTAATACTTCCTAATATTTGAATATTTAATTGTCATGAATTGGTTAACAATCAATCTGATCCAATTAATCCTTACAATAATAACTTGTAAATTTTGAATAGCATATTTTTTAAATGCTTAATACTCTATATCCTATATTAAAACTCTAGATATTCATCATTACATCAGCCTTTTTACTCATACTTGCTATTTTCGTTGGAATTTTACAATTGCTTCAAAAGAGAATATTTTATAACTATATTGAGAGACTAAATTAATGATTAATTAATGATCATTATCTAAAGCAATTAAAGCCACCAAAACATCAGATTAAATCTAACAATAAATTACTAGGATCATAAAAACGGAAAAGTAAAAGTACATTTTGTTACTCTGACCCAGAAATTATATTTAAACTAAAGATTAAATCATCATCAGCTATTTGTAGTAGGTAGTAGGTAGTAGGGAATTAAAGATATCTAGTTAAATTTAGTGGCTCTTCAGGGCTGAGATGAGCTAGTCGATCGCTCAAATCCCAAGCCGATTGTAGCTGTCCTGCCTGAAAAGTACGACTCATCACTACATAAATAGAAGTGCGATCGCAACCCAGATCGGCGGCGATAACATTATCCCAAGATTCAGCAGTCAAGGAGTCTTCAATGCGCCACTGTCCGTCATGCCAAGCTAGACGACGAGAGAATTTAAACGGTGTGGTTTGTTTCCCTGTAATCAGAATTTTCTGTAAACTGCGACGAATTAAATTAGGGAAAAAGCGCCCCAAAGACAGCATTACTAACCGCAGAATAATCAGATTTAGGGGATTCATTTGCTTTTGTTTTGCCCAGCCTAGATTACCTGCGATCGCAATCTGATCGGACTCTAGTTTAATTTGATAATTATCCACAAGATGTCCCACCGCATTACGGCGTTTATTGCCATCCTGTACCAACAAAGAAAACTGGGTGTCCGAAGCCACTAACTTCTGGTCGCGAAACAGCTTAAACACCCCTCCCTTATTTAAAGCTAGATATAATTCAGTATTATCTCGACGATCAATTAAAATACCTCCCTGCTGTAGATAAATTCTTCCTTGTGCACGAGGCTTTAGGGGTGGACGAGCAGGGATAAAATCCCGCCAAGCTAGCAGATAATTCCAGGTATGATGTCCGATAATGCGATCGTCAGCGTAACAAGAGCCTAAACCTGCTGCCAATCCCTGCAAAAAGCGATCGTTAATATTTAAAGCTTCTGGGAGCCATTTTCCCACCAGCTCAAAACCATGAGGAAAAAAGTTATAGGTATTGCGACTAGTATATTCCCCGCCATAAGAACCATCAGGATGAATAAACTCGGCTGCCAGTTTAACGGCAGAAGCGATCGCCTGTTTTAACCTCTCATTGGGCTGTAATTGATCTAATCGAGCTAAACAAGAGATAGTCAGGGTATGATAACCAGGATCGCAACCTTCGTACTCAATAAACCAACCTTCAGGATTTTGCCAGGCATATACTTGCTCTAAACGCTCTTGCTTGCTGACTGACCAACGATCTGTTTTTAATAATCTACCCACTAACTCCAAACACAGCACAATCAATGCCTGATGATTAGTTAACCGTCCGCTTTCCTGATGTGATGCTAACCAGTCCGCTCGTCTGCGGAAAAAATCTAATACTTCTTCTGAATGATCCAAACCCAAGAGGATAGTACTTTCTAAGCAAGCAAGTAGAGAAAAAGCTGTCGCCCCTGATGCCCGCTCATAGGGAAAATAATCATCACAAGAACCATTACTATGACTACTCAGATAAGCATATTCAATCCCTGCTTTAACCCATTCCTTAATCATGGGTTGTTGATAGTAAATATTTCCTGGCAGATCGCACCCATAAGCCAAAGCCAGAGGATAAACAAATTCCTGAGACATCCCCGCTGGAAAATCAATTACCTTATATTGCCAAAAGGTGCGATCAAAACAACCATAAGTCGGGCTGTGGGGATTGCGATCTAGTAGAGTCAGGATTTTGGGAATCTGTGCCAGGGCTTCGCGGGCAAATAAGTCTCTGTTGGTCATAGCATAAGTCTAATAGTTCCAATGGTTGAGAGCAATAAACTGGTTAGCTAAAAGACAACCTGATGCTTCTAAATTAGCGATCGCTCTAACAATATCTTTGATACTCATGTCTTTAGAATAATTTCGATCTTGATAGATTCCCAAGATACCAGGATGATCTATTTTCTCTTGATGAAGAATCTCAAAATCTTTACAGTTACGGGTCAACAAGACACGATTATTACGAATAGCAAAATCTAATATTAAAGGATCTTTTTGTCCAGATAATCCTGTCTCATTAACTGTTAGAACATCGTGCGATAATACTCGAAGGGTCTCAACTAACGCTTTATATTGAGTATCTTCGTCAATGAGTAATCTGAGGCTCAACTTTTACTCCATGTTGTTCCAAATAAAGACGTTCTTCATCAGCCTCTTGTGCTAAAAGTTCTTGATTAGCCTGACAATACTCAATTGCTTCTTTTACAGTTTCTAATGGCAAATCCCAGTTATAAGCAGTTTCTTCGACTGACCACTGATTAATTATCATGTCAGACCAAACGTTACGCGCCCTCAACTTACTACCTTTGATATAAAGCTGCTCACGCCAACTGCAAGGACGTTGTTCTAGATATTGCCATTGGGTTTTTGCAGGGTTCGTCATTATCTTGAAGTAGGAAGATCTAACGAGTATTATAACTTGCTAACAAAAGCAACAGAATGACTCTAACCATCCACAGAAAGAATTAAAGCGTTAAGTAGCTCCACTTAATTAAACATGAAATAATTTTGAGATGGGGGCTTAGGGATATGCCCTAAAGGATATGCCCTAAAGGATTCCCTTCGGTCTCGTAGCGGTATGCTTTAGTACTAGCTTCGCTTCGGGGATTTAGGGGAAACTCAGTTTAACGTTTAATTAGGTTGACTTACTTATCAGATGAAAGATGTTCGTACATTAAATATATGATTAACAACATTGCGATCGCCACCAGCAAAACTCTGACCGAATCATAATTGTCAGTTAAAGCCAAAGTCACACATCTATTATATTGAGTAAATCATAAGCAAGATTTCTCCATTGCCACAAATACTGTTCTCTACTTATTTGCTCAGTGCTGCTAATTAAACTATCTTTGTTTAATTTAGGACAATATTGGTATGAAACCTTTGCCGATTTATTACTAATAAGTGCTTTGATTTGTAGCAAACCATCGTTCAGAAATGAGTAATGCTCAAACTCCTTTTTCTTTATAATTAATTCTTCCAGATGCTGGCAACTTTCTATTAAAAAGTCAACATCTTGCTCTACCCATAAATGAATACCAGAATGATACTCTTCTACAGGAATACCAATTAGCATTAAATCTTCATATCTTTGATCCAGAATTAATTTTCTTACTTCATAAGGATCTACTTGGTTGATTTTTTTAATAGAGCGTGAATTGGAATTTATTTTTAGTTTGACTGCTTTAGACATTTTTTTGGTCATAAATATTAGCCTAAAAACTCGGGTAACTCTTCCACCTGCTGATAATTGGCAAATTTAGCTAAAGCGATCGCCACAGCATCATTATCTTTGCGTAATCCTTCATAATGAAAAAATACTTGACCATTGAAGTTGCGATCGCGATTGGTTTTAATATATTTAACAAGGTCTTTGCGACTGACATCTTTGCCATTTGCTGTTAAAGCAATACCAGGGGAAAATTTGGGTAATGATTTTGGGTTGAAGGTTTTGATAATCTTCTTGACTTCTTGATTGTAGGCAAAGAAATCAGAACGATAAATCTGGGGATGAATCAGGTCGTATAAACCCTGGTTGATCCAAGCTACGGGATCTTGCAAGAGGTTATTTAAGCAAAAAGGATAGACAGCAGGGGACAAGGAAACCATTGCCTGGGGTTTAATAGTCTTTACTTCTTGATACATCTGGGCTAAAAACTTGGTTAACAGATCGGCACGCCACTGTAGCCATGGTTGATTCTGGGGGTTATGGGGAGGCGGTTGACCAAAACTGGATTGATATTGCGCGACGGTGAAACTATCATATCCTGCGGTAACGGGGAGAGCGGGGAGGCGATCGCATCCTTGAATTCCATCCACATCATAGTTGCTGATAATTTCTTGAACTATCGACTGCATAAATTGCTGAACTTCAGCATGAAAAGCATTCATCCAGATTAAACCACCCTGTCTTACCGTGGCACCATCACGATCCATTGCTCGCCAGTGGGGATATCGTTCTAAAATATGTCCGCCATTTGCTAGATGAGAAGCCGCAAAGCCATATTCTAACCAGGGAATTACTTTGATCTGACGTTGCCGTGCCTCAGTAATCATCTCTGCTAGGGGATCGCGCTGTTGTTGACCATAAAAAGGATCAATCTCTGGTAACTGATATTGACTCATTACCTGGCTAGGATAAAGGGTATAGCCCCGATTCCAAACCACAGGAAAGATCAGATTAAAACCATAGGCGCTCAAAAAATCCAGGGCTTCAATTATTTGTGCTCGTGACTCTAGTACTTTGCTATGAGGACGATTGGCAATCCAGACTCCGCGTATTTCTGACATCCAGCTTAGTTATTGAATACTGTCTTGAATAATTCTGCCATCTTCCAATTCCACAATACGATCCGCCACGTCCAAAATACGGTTGTCGTGGGTCACAATCAAAATCGTACAGCCCTGTTCCCTGGCTAGCTCTTGCATCAATTCCACCACATCCCGACCAGTTTTCCCATCCAAGGCGGCGGTGGGTTCGTCAGCTAAGACAATCTTCGGATGAGATACTAGCGCACGGGCGATCGCCACTCGTTGTTTTTGTCCTCCAGAAAGGCTGCGGGGATGGTAATTAATGTGTTCTCCTAAACCCACGGATTGCAATAAGGCGATCGCTCTTTGTTCTACTTCTGAGGATTTAATTTGATGGTGCAATTCCAAGGACATCTGGACATTTTGCTTGGCGGTTAAAGAAGCTAGCAAGTTATGAGATTGGAAAATATAGCCAATATTCTTTCTCGTTTGCACCAGCTTATTTTTCTTGGCTCCCACC
>JBJOPG010000201.1:0-8309 GCA_046050865.1 Cyanobacteriota bacterium | reverse complement strand
CCTAAATCCTAAAGTAGAGAGGATTAGGATATAAATGAGGCGTAAGTTGATTCTACGTTTTTTATGTCTGAAACTGGCGATTACAATAATTCTGGCTCAGAGTTTAAGAGCGATCGCTATATCCAAATATACGTCGAAGCACGCCATCCAGAATTACTCCAAGGTTTGGAGGAACTGCTACTTTTGGGTTTAATTAATCAAGGGCAGGTGAAGAAGCTGGCTCGTCATCGTTTAAGCTGTGCTTTGCCTACGCCTCAAGTTGTCCCATCGATTCCTACTTCAGCAGCAACTAATAGTCTAAGTAATCCCAGTCCTCTTTACGATTCACTCGAAAATTCACCTGAAGTTTTAGTCCCAGCTACAACATCTACATCTACGTCTAATACTTTGCAGCGGGTATTGCAAAGTTTTCTCGATGAATTAAGCATTTGCTGGTTATTATTTCTGGGGATTTTTCTGGTGGTGGTATCCTCAGGGGTATTAGCTGCTAGTCAATGGCAGAATTTTCCTAACTTCGGGCAATATTTAATCCTGTTAGTCTACACTTTGAGCTTTTGGGGTATTGGGTATTGGACGGGAAAACAAGCTAGTTTAAAATTAACTTCTCAAACTCTAACTGCGATCGCCACTCTCTTAATTCCGATTAACTTCTGGGCAATGAGCCATCTGGGTTTGGGACATAATCCTGGGGAATGGGGCATTATTGTTCTGGCGGTCAGTGGCTTAAGCCTGACTAGCTATGTTTCTTGGTTACAGAGCAAGGGTCTTTTTTGGCTCAGGTTGTTGTTTTGGGGGTTAAGTTATTTACAGCTTGGCTGGCACATGACTCATTTCCCGTTACTGGCGATTTATGGCGGGATCGGCATTATTTGTCTAACACACCGTCAATTGTTGTTGCCACGGCGTAAATATCCCCTAGTGGATTTATTATTTGTCTTGGCAGCATGGTGGTTGTTACTCGCTAGAGTCGTGATTACCTCTAGCTCTTTCCTGGCTAATTACAGTTTGGCGATCGCCATTGGTGCTTGGTTGATTGCTACGATTTATTTAACTCAAGCCAGAAAAACTAAAGCGATTGCCTTAAAACGTCGAGGCACAGCGATGACTGGTGCTTTTGTGGGCAAGGTAGGCAAAATTTGCTGCATCATTTTGTTTCTCCTGAGTTGGTTGGTTTCAATTAATGCCGGGCTAGTTCAATCATCCCTCTATTTTTGGCAGACGATTGGGATTAGTGGTTTGGCGATGCAGCTATTTAGTCAACATCTAACTCTTTATTGGTGCAAAGCAGATTTAACTGCTCTCTTCTTGGTGGGTTTACAAACTTTCTATGTCTGCAAAGAATTAATTCCCCCTGGTTTTCGTAACCAGGCTACGGATTTGTTGCTAGGGATAGGCAAGACAGAGTATTTTCCTGAATCTATCTTGAGCGTTACTTTGTTTCCCCATATCATCCTGTGGGTATTCATCACTAGTTGGCTTTACCAGCAACCAAAAAAACAGTTAGCTAAACATAGCGAATTCCTCACCCTCATACTGGGAATTGTTTTAACCTATCTCAGCCTAACTAATCCTATTTGGCGATCGCTAAATTTACTGTTATCAACTCTTACTTTGGGCTATGTAGCTCGAATTCGTCAGCCCACTAGAATTAGTCTAGTGTTGGCAACTTTCTTGTTAGGATTAATTACTCTCATCAATGGGATCGCCGTGATTTTTCCTGACTTAAACCAAGGTTGGTGGGGCTGTATTTTTCTCGGTCTGATGGTAATGGTTTGGGGCTTCTATCTGACTCAAATCAAACACAAACGCCAGCGCAGTCGAGTTTTGACTCAAACTAAGCAAGGTTGTTGGTATTCTGGATTGTGCTTCAGCGCCATTAGCTATAGCTGTTTTTCGGCAGCCAATTCTCCTTACGGGGGCTTGCTCTGGCTGATTACTCCGTTAATGTTATCTTTGATTGCCAAATATACTCCCCATCTGAGGCAACGTCGCCTGGCTACTGCTATTGGTTGTATCGCCCTAATCTTCACTCAATTGCTAGTCTTTAATCAGTTGGGAGCAAGATTACTGGCGTTAGTGATTGCCACGGGATTGATGTTTGTTAACACCTTTAATCTGCGGCGCACCAGTATCACGATGATTCATTTGGGGGTAGCGATCGCCCTGATTGTCAGTTTGTTTGCGCCTCTGATCGGGGATAGCTGGAGAGACTATCAACCCTGGTTATCCCTGGGGGGTACGATTATACTGCTGCTGTATTGGCTCCGTTTAGCTTTATTGGAAACTAGCGATGCTCCTAAATTCGGCTATATTTCTCAACGCAGTGCCTTCGGTATTTTGGGGGTAGGCAAGGAAACCAGAAACTTTAAGCTGATTAGTAAGTATCTCCAAGGGGCAGACTATTGGGCGATCGCTTTAATTACTCTCGAATTGCTCGTGCTCAGCGGCGTATATTTCTGGCTACCGAGACTTGAACTGGATCGCCATTACGGGCATTATCTGGTTGCTACTAGTTTGCTGATTGTTGGCATCTTTTGGCGCTATAGACAACAACCTAATAACTTAGTTTTATATACCATTACTTGGCTAGGGGGCATGCTCGCGGGGGAATTCATAAGGTTATTTACTAGTAGTAGCTTAGTCTTAGCTACTAGCAACATTATCTTAGGATTAATCGCCTTAGTGGTGGTTGTCTTGTTGGCTGAATCGAATACACCCTGGGCAAGGTTAAATTTATCCTATATTCCTCTGGTTTACGCCATCTTGGGTATCTGCTGGCGATTATCCTCCTTCAACGCTTACACAGGATTAATCACTCTAGGGGCAGCGATGATTTTCCTCAATACTCAACAACGGCAAGCGAAAATTAATCGGCTCGTGAAATATCTTGGCTTTGCAGGTATCTCTGGGGGGATTTATGAATTAGTAATTTACCAAATGCTGTCCATCCCTGGAACTGTAATTACTAAGGGTTTAACGATTTTAAGTTTAGCAACTATGGCGATCGCCTTAAGTTATCGCCTGATTTTCTGGTGGTATCAAAAAAGAGAATTCACGACTTTATTTAATCTCAGTTTGTCCCAGGGATTGCTAATTCCCCACCTACATTGGGGCATCAGTAGCATTTTACAAATTTTTGCAGGAATCATTATCCTGGCAAAGAATCATCTACCCTCGAATGTCTTAATAGTTGTCAGCATTGCTATTAGCTTGTGTTTAGGGACTTATGCCGTATTTCAGGGTAGAAATATCAATCCTGTTGCCAGAATACAACAAAACGATTGGTGGGTATATATCGGCTTAGGGGAAATTGCTGCCACTTTAGTTTATGGCCGTCTAATAATCAGCAAATTAGGTCTTGTAGACCTTTGGTATCTGAATGGATACATCGCTTTCACCTGCGCTATCGCCTGCTTAATGTATCAAATACCTTGGCAAAACTTTGGGTGGCGAGTAACTCCCTGGCAACAGGTTGCCTTGATTCTTCCTGCTGTAATGGTGCTAGTTACCGCAGCCGATATTGCTAATTTCAGCTTAGTCCTGACGGCTTTATTTTATCTCTGTATTGCTTACCTTCAAAGAAATATCCGTTGGAGCTACCCCAGCCTGGGCTTGATGAACTGGTTAGCCATCAAACTGATAGGGCAACATCATACCCCGTCAATGCTCGTAGCAGGAATTATCAGCCTCTCAATGCTGTACATTGCCCAGTTTGACCCCAATCTGCAACGCCATCGTCATCTGCGTCATTATCTTCGTTTATTAGGCAGCAGTATTTTCTGTGTGACAGCCTTACTTGAGCAGCCAGGAATTGTCCCTGGGGTGATCGCTTTTTGCTTTATTTTTATCGGCTTAGGTTTAAGAATTAGAGCTTTTCTCTTTACTGGCACGATCACCTTAATTGTCACCGTCTTACACCAACTAATTATTCTGCTGTTCACCTACTCTTTCTTGAAATGGGTAGTGGGTTTATTAACAGGAATTAGTTCCATTGCGATCGCCGCTAGATTTGAAAATAAACGCGATCGCCTGGTAGATCAACTGAAAAACTATCGTGATCAATTACAGGGTTGGCAATAAAAAATTGCCTGCAACAATGCTTTAATCTAACCCTTGAGCAATAGTTCCCTGCAATTATCTTGATGTGTAAAACTACTTATTAAATCATGAAAAACCGTAATTTATTATAAGGAAGCAGCAGCAATTCGACTCACAAATCCAGACACTGCTTCGTGTTTCGCATCAATTAATGGGTTGTTTGAAGATTTACCACTCAGGTTCAAAAATAGATAAACACAAAAAGTAATGATAGCCGCTAACAGTATTCTTTCTAACATTTTAATAATTCTCCTCTATTCCCCAGCACAAATTCTTAAGTCTAATTATGTCCCATTTGTATCCATCAAGCCTAAATATAAAGCTAAATTTACAATCAAACATTACTTTCAACTGTCAAACCACTGTGAACAAGAGAATTAAGAGAATCTTGATTAACTAAATATTTAAATTAGATTAAATGATTTGCATTACCTATTTGAGTCGCAACTAATGAAAATCACCAGTTAGTTTTAAGAATAATGAGAAGTATATCTTTATCTAGATCCAAAGACATTGCTATTACGACCATAGCTTCTTTTTGGTGAAGGATTCATTTGTAGCTTCTGACGAAAAATTAAAGCGAAGAAACCAAGGTCTTCCACTAAATATCTTTTCCAAAGTCTTCCAGGCTCTGACACTAAACGATAAAGCCATTCCAATCCTGCCGAACTCATCCAGCCAGGAGCACGCTTTAGATTACCTGCTTCAAAATCGATAGTGGCACCAATGGCAAAGAAAGTTTTGATTGCTGTCAGACTAGAGCGATACTGAATAATCCATTTTTCTTGTTTAGGTGCGCCAACTCCCACTGCCAAAACATTAGCACCAGAACTATTAACTAGATTGATAATCCGGGCACATTCCTCAGGATCATTTTCAAACCCCCAGGGAGGGGAATAGCAGTCCACTACCATGTTGCGCCCTACTTTGAAATTAATTCGCTGACGGGCTGTTGCGGCAACTCCCGCTTCACCACCCAACAAGAAAATCTTGACACTTTCATCGGTACTATAGCGTTGGTAGAAAGCAGGAAAGAGATCGGAACCTGAAACTTTTTCGCGAATCGGCTGACCTAAAAAACGAGAAGCATACATGATGAGTTGACTGTCACAAACTCGATAGTCGGCATCCTGATACACCTGATAAAACTCTCGGTCTTTTTGCAACTTCATCAAATGATCCACATTGGGAGTAAACACTACTCCCCCTTGTTTCAATTCATCGAGCAGCTCAGACATGCCTATACTATCAATAGGAACACTGAGTATATTGACTCTTGGATGACCTGGATGATCCATTACCGTTTCTTCTAGCTCTTTGGTTTGGGATAGGTATTTACTCAATTGCAATACTCTCAATTTTTTTACTTACGATTCATATTCATATCTGATGCATTTAGTCTCTTGACTGCTAGATATCACTAGCAAGTGGGTAAAAATACCGAGAAACTAAAATGTAGTATTAAGTTTTTACATATAAGGAAAGAGCAATAATTAGCTAGATAGAAGCAATCCGATCAAGGTTATTTAATTGTGTTCTAACTTAGAACATCTGAGTTAATAGCTGCTCAAATGTAAAGATATGTCGTTAATTTACCTAAAATCAAGGTTGACAGCCCTAGTCATTTTCACATAAGTACATATTACAGTATGTCCCCTTAATTTAGCTTGACTACTATGTAATTATTCAGTAAAGATTTTTGCGTCAATAAATCTTCAACAGTAATACACAAATATCGCTCAGTATTAATGCTGAATAGGACTTTAAGGCGATCGCTCCCTGGATTTCCTGGAGGGTCGAGTTGAGCGATCGACCTTGCTCCCTCGCTGTCGTTTAAGGGTTGCACTAGTTGTTCGGGGATCGCTACGGTGCGAGTAACTAAGCGATCGCCATCAAAAAAAACTTCTGTATTGGTCTCGGTACTAAGTTCCCCAATAATCAATTCGATACTGCTTTGATGGGGAGTCGAAGCCCCTAGCACCAACTCTTTTACTTGAGTCATCGGATAGGGTTGTCCTCTTTGAATAATAGGATGCCAATCGTGCCCCTGCTTGCGGCGATTCCAGTAGCGAATACCATAGCTATGGTACAGAAAATCTTGCACCTCAATACTTTGAGACACCTGTAACGCACCCATGGCGATCGCCTCCAACTGAAGTTGATTCTTTACCTGAACTTCATCAAAATATTGGCGCACCCACTGCTGTACCACAGGAATCTGAATCGATCCCCCCACCAGCAATACAGCATCAATGTCCGTCACCGCCACACCATTATTTTTAGCTTGTTGTAATAACCGCTCTAGCAGATTATCCAGACGCTCAATCAAACCTTGTTCAGTCAAAATCTGCTCAAAGCGATCGCGGTCTAGATTAAGTTCGTAAGTTTCAAAAGTTTCATCATCAAAATAAACCTCTTTTGCCTCAGTCACGTTAGAAAGCTGAATTTTGAGCCTTTCCGCCAAACGAGTGGTTAAAGTGGACTTCTCTAAAGATTGAGTAGCGACAAAATAATCCACCAGCCAGTTATCGAGATCTGCCCCGCCTAAATTGTCTCCCACCTTGGCAATTACCTTAGCGATATTTTTGGGTTGAGCACCACTGTTCCCCAGCATTCTTTGCCCCCACTTGAGTAGATAACCCCGATTGATAGCGCCAGTAGACAACTGCACCAAAGATAAATCTAAAGTTCCCCCACCAAAATCAATCACCAGTAGCGACTGACGATCCGCCGCACCATAACCCAAAGCCGCCGCCGTCGGCTCATCTAAAATCCTGAACTGCTCCACCGTTAAGGACTGACACACCTCCATTAACCAGAGACGATAGGATTCAAAACTATCTACGGGAACAGTCAGTACCAAGGATTTAACTTCTCCGACGGTGGACTGAAGACTGGTCAGCAATTCCCTTAAAAACCAAGTTCCTAACTGCTCAAAAGAAATTTTGACTCCATCGAGTTCGGGTAAAAAACCCTGGATCTCTGTGCCAATCCCACGTTTGAAATTAGCAAAAAAACGGGTGTCCCCTGCTAAATCCAAACCGCGATCGCGCACCGCCTGTCCGACAATTACTTTCCCTACTGCGGCATCCTCCACGTACACTAAACTAGGAATCAAGGGGGGTTGCCCACTAAACTGCTGAGACATGCCAGGCAACTTTACCAGTTCAGCTTTACCAGTAGCTAGATTCCAACGGGCGATCGCTGTATTACTTGTACCAAAATCAATCGCGTAAGAGTTTGGAGATAGGGAATTATCGATCATCAATCTAGATTAACCATCAAAGCTTATTGCCAATCAGTTTACCGTTTTTATTAAAAGGCTAATCGGCAATATTTTCCCTGTGGACTTCGGATTGGCGATCGGCAAACAAATTAATAGATAATCGCTTATCTAACTCGATTCAAGATGTTACCACGCCCAATTTTTCCATCGCTACCCAAACATGAATTCGGAATTATCGTTTAATTGGTCAAAAATAGTTAATTCTTGAGGTTGACAGCGTTTAATTTGAGCTTTGATGTTTTCAGCATTTTCGTTCTCTAAGTCTTCAATAAAACCCGCTTGAGCTAATTTAGCTGCTTTGCGAGTTAAAAAAGGACCAAAATAATAAATACAACTTGGTTTAGCTGTTGTAACTTCTATCCAGTATCTCTGAACAATATTCTTGAGTAACTCGGTTAAAAATTTTTTCATTATTATTTCATTATTAACGATTATGATGGCGTAAATCTAGTGCAACTGGAGTATCGCAATCTACAGGCATACGAGAAACGTACTCTATTAATAATTAATAATCTGTTCAAGGGAAACGTAATCACTCTTTCAACATTAATCGATGTTTCTAACTCTTTACGTTTTAAGTCGGCTAATTATTTGATTTTCTTCATCACAGTTTACCAAGATTGGTCTTCTGTTTGTGTCTTAAGCTATTGGGTGGGGTTTTGGGTGCGATCCGAAGGCTACGCGGAGCGTAATCTGAGTTCGGGGACGGGCGATCCGAAGGCTAGGCGTGACGGACGCGACGTAAGGAGGACGCAAAGCTTATCCGAAGGTGTCCTAAAGGATACACCTGCGGATATACCCTTTAGGGAATCCTTTAGGGAAGCCCAATCGCTCAATTCCCCCAGTACTCTCCAGGAAGATCCTTTTTTTTAACAGTAACCCTGCCAACTTTCTTACCTGACATTCTCAATAATTCATCACCTGA
>JBJOPG010000200.1:0-8320 GCA_046050865.1 Cyanobacteriota bacterium | reverse complement strand
AGAAGAAACAGGCCCAACTATTTCTCTAGATCTAGAAAATCAACCCGTACAGGAAGTATTCAACTCCGTACTGCTGATCTCAGGTTTAGATGCGAACCGTCGGGGCAATATCATCTACGTTGGCGAGAAATTACCTGCTCAAGCTCGTAATTTGGTTAGCCGGACAATTCGTTTAAATCAGGTTAAAGCGGAAAATGCAGCTCTTTATCTAGCCAGTCAAGGGGCGGCAGGTAAAAGATTGACCACTGAAGTTGAAGAAATTATCGACCCTGATACGGGCAAAGTTGTTCAACGAAAAGAAACTAGCCCCCAACTTCAGGATTTAGATGGAGGAAGTGAAGACGAGACTAACACACAAGCACTAATGCTTAAAGGCTTACAGGTTTCTACCGATGGTAGATTAAATGCCATCACTTTGGTCGGAGAACCCCGCAAGGTTGAAGTGGCAACTTCATTTCTAACTCAGCTAGATGCTCGTCGTCGCCAAGTAGCAGTCAATGTCAAGATTCTCGATGTTAACTTGCTTAATCAGGATGTATTTAATAGCAGTTTCTCGTTTGGGGTTAATGACAGCTACTTTGTTCAAGATAAAGGTTCAGCAAGTTTGAGATTTGGTAGCACTAGCCCAGTTTCATCAACAATTTTAAATAGTCCCCAGGGTCAAGTTTCTAATCCACCTGTAGTCAACAATCCTTTTGCCGGCGCTAATAGTTTTTTTGACTTTAATAGCACAACAGCTATTCCTGGTGCATCACCAGGTATTATCGATTTGAGTGGTAGTGGATTAGATCAAGGTAGATCCGACGCTAACTTTTTTAATCGAGTTGCTGGAGTGTCCAATAATCCCTTTATTACTGGTATTACTGCATTTACTAATGGTAAAGACGGTAAAATTGAAATTGATGATTCTGGCAATATTAAGCTTACCGATCCCACGGAACCAACTGCGACATCCTCATTACCAAGTCTTTTTCAATATCCTAGTAAGTTTTTATCTCAGTTGGAAGCTAAAATCACTAGTGGTAATGCCAAAATTCTTACTGATCCAACTTTAATGGTTCAGGAAGGACAGTCTGCAAGAGTTAAGCTTACTCAGAGAATAATTTCCAATATCGGGACTTCTGTAGATAAAGAAACTGGAATTAGGACTAATCAAGCGATATTTGACGACGCAGGTGTAACTTTAAGCGTTAACGTAGAGCAAATCGACGACAATGGTTTTATTTCAATGTCGGTAAGTCCAAGAGTTACTTCGGTCTCACAGACCGTAGATTTTGAAAGTTCTAGCGGAGTAACCAATCCAATCAGTTTGCTATCTGAGCGAGAACTCAATTCTGGTTTAGTTCGCTTGCGAGATGGTCAGACTCTTATCTTGTCAGGAATTATTCAAGATCAAGAAAGAACTACTGTTTCCAAAGTACCTATCTTAGGAGATATTCCTCTACTTGGTTCTTTGTTTAGAAGCACTGATAAGACCAATGAAAGAGCAGAAGTAATAGTTTTGTTAACTCCTGAGATCGTCGAAGAGGATGCGGGGCTAGCAAGCAACTTCCAGCCTAGTAAAGAAAGCCGTGAAGTTCTTGAAAAATCGGGGGTTGAGATGATTGGTAAGTAAGACAGTTTACTGGTTTTAAGGTTGGTTTTGGCGAGGCGAAAGTGGAAAAATTGTTGAAATCTAGATAAATTAATGCTTTCAACGATCCATATTTGCCTTGTAGAGCTTAGAATAAGGCAGTCACGGTTCAATCTGGCGTTAGTCAGTGACTGATACCGTGACTGTAATTAAGGAAAATTAAGGGAAATTAGCGAAAAGTCTATAAAATGTTGTGGTTTTTTTAAACTCTAATGCTATAAATTAGGCTGGTCACAAATTTTTTCCGTCATTAATTTGCGGAAGTCCCTGTGAACCTTGGTTAATCCATTTTCTCAATCTAAGTTCTCTCCCGTGGAGAACAAAACACAAAACACACAAACCATAAATAAATAATAAGCAGGAAATTACCATGAACAAAGGAGAACTAGTCGATCGCATTTCTCAAAAAGCGACTGTTACCAAGAAGCAAGCTGATGCTGTATTATCCGCAGCTATCGAAACTATCATGGAAGCCGTCTCTGATGGAGATAAAGTAACCCTAGTAGGATTTGGTTCTTTTGAACGTCGCGATCGCAAGGAAAGAGAAGGACGTAACCCCAAAACTGGTGAAAAAATGTCCATTCCCGCTACTAAAGTTCCCGCTTTCTCGGCAGGTAAGCTATTCAAAGAAAAAGTAGCTCCTGCTAAGAAGTAGTTTTTGAGATAGTTAATATATCTTGAACCGACCACATCACGGTGGAAATTTGAATTGGGCAGCCAGAATTGCTGGTTGCCCAGTTTCTGCTTTAACAGACTTTTCCGCCAGCATCAACCCCTTAGGCACTCCCGAAAGTGCGATTTCAGCTATTCTTAGCAATACACCCCAGCTAGGCGCTTATCCCGATCCTGAATATACCGAATTGCGATCGGCGATCGCCCAGCACCATCAGATCGATCCTGGGTTTATCCTGCCAGGCAATGGTTCAGCAGAATTACTAACCTGGGCAGGTAGAGAACTAGCGCAACAAAATTGCACCTATTTAATTACCCCCGCCTTCAGCGATTATGCCAGGGCGTTGAATGCCTTTGGGGGGAAAATGGTACCTTGTCCATTGTCGTTCGATTTTCCTGGCAGGGGCGATTCGGGTAAGGGCGATTCGGGTAAGGGCGATTCGGGTAAGGGCGTTTTGGGTAAGGGCGTTTTGGGTAAGGGCGAACGGCCGTTCGCCCCTACATCAGGGTTGTTATTAAATAACCCCCATAACCCTACAGGCAAATTATGGACGAGAGAGGAGCTATTGCCCTATTTAAAGCAATTTAACCTAGTGGTGATTGATGAGGCCTTTATGGACTTTCTAGAACCCTCTCAAGAGCAAAGCTTGATTCCTTGGGTTGCCGAATATCCTAATTTAGTCATTTTACGTTCCTTAACTAAGTTTTATAGCCTACCTGGGCTAAGGATTGGTTATGCGATCGCCCATCCCGACCGATTAAAAAGATGGCAACAGTGGCGAGATCCCTGGTCAGTTAATACCCTAGCCGCAGCAGCAACGGCAGCAGCCTTACAAGACAAAGAATTTCAGCAGCAAACATGGAATTGGTTAACCCCTGCGCGATCGCGTTTATTTCAGCAGCTAGAAGCGATTCCTGGACTTGAGCCTTTAGAGGGTGCAGCAAATTATCTCCTGGTTCAGACGCAAATGTCCGCAACAAGCTTACAGGAACAATTACTGAGAAATTATCAAATTGTCATTCGAGATTGTCTTAGCTTCCCAGAATTAGGCGATCGCTATTTTCGTCTTGCCGTCCGTTTGCCCTCTGAGAATGATCGTTTAACCGAAGCGATTGCTGCTATCGTTGAAGCGGAATCTTAATTCCCCTTTCCCTTTTCCCTTTTCCCTTTTCCCCTTTCCCTTTTCCCTTTTCCCCTTTCCCCGATCCTCACAAATCAATGAGTGCATAACATCAGTAATTAAAATGGCGGTAGATTATGACTTGGTAGTAATTGGTAGTAGTTGGGTAGGTATTTATGCCGCTCAAAAGGCAGCGCAACTTCAGGCTCGTGTGGCGTTGGTGACCAGTAGCAATGATCTGTTTCTGCCGAACGATACATTGACTAACGGTGCTATTAGCGAAGTTGGACGCTGGAACTATCATTTAGCTAATCACTCTGTAATTAAACCGATAATTAAAGTCGCTGACCGGGTTTCTCTGACCGCAGCCCGAGATTGGAGCCAAAGCGTTACTTCGACAATCCAGCATCAGAATTCTCTAGCTAATTTAGCAGCGTTAGGGGTTGATGTAATTGTCGGACAAGGGGAGTTTTGTCGTTTACCCCATTTGGCGTTTCAAACTGCTCACCGTAAATTGCGATCGCGCGCTTTTGTCCTGGCTACAGGGGCTAATTATGTCGCTGAATTTGTCGATCAACAGGATACTAATGACTACCTTTCTTTACGGGATTTATGGCAGACAGATCTGACAAGTTTAGGGCAAAACATCATTATTGTCGGGGGCGATCCTCTTGCCTTAGAATTGACGCAAACCTTAGCTAGATTTGAGAAAATGGTTACTTTGGTTACAGCGCAGCCAAGAATCTTGCCCGAAGAAGATCTTGAATTTGCCTTATTACTTCAGGCGCAGTTAGAAACCGAAGGAGTTAAACTTTATCTCAATTCCCCCATTAGTCAGCTTAAAACTATTGATGGGCAAAAATGGTTACAAGCAGGCGATCGCGCTTTAACTGCTGATCAAGTGATTATGGCAGACCATCGACGACCTAATATTGCGGGATTAAACTTAGCAGGTGTAGACGTTAAATACGACCGGCAGAGGGTTTACGTCAATCGTAAATTGCAAACATCCAACCCCCATATCTATGCTTGTGGGGATGTGATTGGTGGTTATAGTCAGCCCAATATTGCCCGTTATGAGGCGAATCTAATCCTCAAAAACACCTTGTGGTTCCCCTGGTATAAAGTGAATTATCAGGCTCTACCTTGGATCATCTCAACTCAGCCGACTTTTGCCAGGGTTGGTTTAACTACTCAACAAGCTCAAAAACAATACGGCGCTGATTTATATCTAGTCACCGAATATTTTCAATCCCTAGAGCGATCGCCCATAGCTGATGCTGCTACGGGAATGTGTAGGCTGTTAGTTAGAGAAAGTGGCGAGATTGTCGGCTGTAGCCTAATCGGCGATCGCGCAGAAGAATTAATTACGGCGATCGCACTAATGATGCAACACCAGATTAAACTTGAGCGAAACCCGATGAAAGGATTAACTTCCTTGGCTTTACCCAGTACTTATCTCAGCATGTCTGAAATTTGGCAGCGAGTTTGGGATAATTATTATCAACAAAAGTTACAGCGCCATCCGCGATTATTGAAGCGCCTTCGCAGTTGGTTTTCATTCCGCAAACAATAATGTTAGTCACTGATGTTAAGAATCTTTTGTAGGGACTTGGGGGCTTGCCCTAAAGGACTAGCTTCGCGTCGGGGACTTGGGGAATTACTGATAAATTAGCTTTGTAAACCCTACTTCCCTACTTCCCTACTTCCCTACTTCCCTATCTCTACCCAACGTCAGTTAGAAATTAGTCATGAATAAAAAACTTTTTATTGTTTTTGAAGGAATTGATAGCTCGGGTAAAACAACTCAGGCTGAATTATTAAAAAATAGCTTAATTGCCAGCCAGCAGCAAGCTGTAATTAGTCCAGAACCTTCTAACGGTATTATTGGTAATTTAATTCGTCAAGCCTTAAAACAGAGAATTGTTTTTAGTAAAGACCAGGATTTATTTGATCAGCAAATGGCTTATCTTTTTGCTGCCGATCGCCATGATCATTTATATAATGATGTGGACGGAGTATTCAAATTAATTAAGGATAATTATCATGTTATTAGTACTAGATACTACTTTTCTTCTCTAGCCTATAACTGTGATACTGTAGAACAATTTGATTTTATTGAAAAGCTAAATCATCGCTTTCCCAATCCCGATCTAACGATCTATATAGATATTCCCATTGAAGTTTCTTTAGCCAGATTACAAGAGCGTTCTTTACAGGAAATCTATGAGACTAAAGCCAAACTAACTAAGGTAAGAGAACAGTATCAAAAAATATTTGCCACTTATGAAGGTAAGGCGATCGCCATTGATGGAACTCAAGACCAACAGGCGATTCATCAACAAATAGTTGCTCAAGTACAAGCTATTACGGCAACACAAAATATTTAAGATCTAGGTTTTAGTTGAGTCTTTTGGTTCATTCTGATTCAAGATTAGAGTTTCGGTTTCATCTTGATCTGAATATTCATTTTTATTAGCTTTAATTAGCTCAACAGCCCTGCTATCGTTTAGCACCATAAAATAAAATCGTAGCTATACTAGTCATTGTTAAAAAAATATTAATTACAGGAAACTATTAAGCAAATCTTATCTTCTAAATTGATAGATTTGACCAAGACACTACAGCCTATAGCTGAAAAATCTGGTCTTTACTGGCAATTTCAGCCCTAAAACACCAACTATCAGATGAACCAAGATTCTGAGTACAATTCAGATAAACAAGTTAATTCTGGCGATTATCCAGTAAAGTGTTCTCCACCGTGGCGTATACAGTTGCGTAAAAAGATATTCATGACAGTGGCTCTGCTACTTTTGGGTGGTACAGGATCTGGCTTGATCTATGGTTGGTATTTTATTCAACGAAAACTCATTCCGCTGATTGAGACGGAAGCAAGCGATTATCTTCATCGTCCCCTGGAGTTAGGGGAATTGAGATCCCTGTCTTTAACTAAAGCTAGTTTTGGCAAGAGTGCTTTACCCGCCACAGAAGATAATCCTGATTTTGTCAAGGTCAAAGAAGTAAAGATCAATTTTGCCCCCTGGTATTTTCTGCGTCACCAGCAGCTAAATTTAGACCTAATTTTAGTCAAGCCTGATGTCTATCTGGAGCAGGATCAATCTAAATTATGGACCCCCACTGACTTTGGCTCAGGTGAAAAATCTGAAGGGGGCATCAAGGTTAATGTGAAGTCCATTCAACTAGAGCAAGGGCAGCTCTCTCTGGTGGCATATAACTCCCAGAGAAAAAGTCTCAATCCTGCGGTAATTGCCGATATCGACGAGATTACGATTCGTCCCCAGGATCATATTATTAAGTTTGACGCCGCAGCGGAGTTGCTCCAAGGAGGAAAGTTTACCGTTGATGGTCAAGGAAATAGTAAGACAGGAATCATCGACCTAGAAGTAATTGCCAACCAGTTAAAAGCTTCAGAGGTAAGCAATCTACTGGCATTACCCATCGAGCTAGGTCAGGGTAGTTTGAAGGGGAAATTGAGGGTAATTCTGAAAGATCAGCCAATGCCTGAATTGCAGGGTGCATTGAATCTAGATCAGGTGAGCTTGCAAATTCCTGGTTTAGTTAAGCCGTTTAGCGGTAGTCAGGGCAAACTGCGTTTTCAGGGTTCCAAGATTGAGCTGGAGAGGGTCGCCACAAATTTTGGCGAGGTATCAGGACTGGCGGCTGGTTCATTGAATTTAGCGGGCAGGGGCGATTATCAGATCAAGACTCAAGTTAAACCCGTTGCTATGCAAACAGTGGTTGAAGCTCTAGAACTTGATGCGCCGATTCCCCTGCAAGGCAAAATAGCTGGAGATGTAGCGGTCACGGGCAGGTTGGAAAATCCGCTCGTTAAATTTGACCTGGCTACCACTAGCCCCAGTCGTTTGGATAAGATGGATTTTCAGCAAATTGATGCTGATCTGGAATTGGTGGGGACAACTTTAAAGGTTAAACAGTTTAATTCCTTGCCTCAAGGTGGTGGGGCAATTGTCGGCAATGGCAAGCTTCAGTTAGATGGGGTACAAAATTTAGCTTTTAACGTCCAAGCAGTGGGAATTGACCCTAAGGCGATCGCCCGTAGTTATGATCGTCAGCTTCCTATGGATATAGGTCGAATTACGGGTCAGACAAAAATATCTGCCCAGGCAGGAAAACTCTCAACACTGCGTTTTCGTAATGGGTCGGCTAATTTTGAATTGGGTCAAGGTAGGGTCACCATCGATAATCTGAATTACGGTAAGGGTGTCTGGTCATCAAAGCTTACCGCTTCCTCGGTGGAGTTTGGCAGTTTACCCTTCGGTAAAGGCAGTACCCCCACCATTGCCCAGGGGTTAGTCACAGGAGTCTTTGACGTTTCAGGGACAAAAGATGTGGGAGATTTACACCAGGTTAAGGCGACGGGACAAGCAAATCTCAATACCATCGGTGGCAACGTTGACCTGCCTAAAATTACTATGGCCCAAGGTAGCTGGCGGGCAGATGCTAAAACCCAAAACTTAAAGCTCCAGCGTCTATTTCCTGATCTGCCTGACGAATTTAACGATAACCTGGGCGGAAATTTTTATCTCACGGGGAATATACCTGATCAGGTACAGCCCAAAACTCTGATTAATGGCTTTGGGGATTTGGCGTTAGCCCAGGGCAAAGTCAGGGTAGATAGTTTGAAAATCGTCGAGGAAGATTGGACAGCGATCGCCCAAGGTACTAATCTCCACCTCAAAGAATTAAGCTCAAATACTCCTGAGGAGTTTGCAGGATTGGTTAACGGCAGCGTCAAGTTAACGGGGACGACGGATAATATTACCCCTGATGGCATTAAGGCTATAGGTAATGGTAGTTTGACCCTCCCCGAAGGAGTATTCCAAGCCGAAAAATTAGCGATCGCCAATGGTCA
>JBJOPG010000199.1:0-8867 GCA_046050865.1 Cyanobacteriota bacterium | reverse complement strand
TTCCCGCTGATTGACTTCCATGCCCAACTTCAAAGGTACGGCAGCCTTGAGATATTCCGCCGGCATTCCCAAACCATAAATACAGCTAATGGAAGCGACCACAATTACATCTCTGCGTTCAAAAAGCGATCGCGTTGCTGAATGACGCAACATATCAATCTCATCATTAATCGAAGCTGTCTTCTCTATATAAGTATCACTGACAGGAATATAAGCTTCTGGCTGATAATAGTCGTAATAACTGACAAAATACTCCACAGCATTATCAGGGAAAAACAACCGCAACTCATTACACAACTGGGCTGCCAAGGTTTTATTGTGCGCCAAGACTAAAGTTGGCTTCTGCACATTGTTAATTAAATTAGCTACCGAAAAAGTTTTACCCGTACCTGTCGCCCCTAACAAAGTTTGAAAACGGTTTCCTTGCTGGAGTGACTCGGTTAATTGGGCGATCGCCTCTGGTTGATCGCCCTCTGGTTCAAAAGGCGCTTGCAGGTTAAATAAGCTCATTTAAAGTAAGTGTCTTAAAAGTGCGATCGCTCTCTTATATCAAGATAATCCGCGTTTTTCATGGATCGAGAGGGCTTCTAACACCTCTACCGCCACGATTTAACACATGAGTATAAATCATCGTTGTTTTAACATCTTTATGTCCGAGTAATTCCTGTACCGTGCGAATATCATAGCCATTTTGTAGTAAATGAGTCGCGAAACTATGACGAAACGTGTGACAACTTACTCGTTTATTAATCACTGCTGCTTTCACTGCTTGTTTCAAAGCTTTTTGTAAACTACTCTCATGTAGATGATGACGACGGATAATTTTACTCCGAGGATCTTGAGAGATTCTATCGGACGGAAATACAAATTGCCAAATCCATTCGCGATCAGCATTTTTATATTTTCTCTCTAGGGCAAAAGGCAAATAAACAGAACCGTAGCCTTTTTCTAGATCTTGTTGATGTAGACGCTTAACAATCTGTAAATGAAATTGTAATTCTTCTATCAGGCTTGTCGGCAACATTGTAACTCGACTTTCCATGCCTTTCGCGTCTCTAACAATCAATTGCTGTTGAGCAAAATCGAGATCTTTAACTCGCAACTGCAAACATTCCGTTTGTCGTAATCCAGTACCATAGAGAAGTTTCACTACAAGCTGATAAACTCCCGATAAGTTATTAATAATAGCTATAACTTCTTCTTTGGTTAAGACAGTCGGTAAATATTTACTTCTTTTAGCTCGAACTGCATCGATTCGCAAATCTAACTCCTGTTGGAGAACTTCCTTATACAAAAACAAAATCGCATTTAAAGCTTGATTTTGCGTTGATGCAGCTACATTTTCTTCTACTGCCAAATGAGTGAGAAACTCTTCAATTTCTTTTCCACCCATTTCTCTAGGATGCCTTTTACCATGAAATATGATGTAGCGTTTAATCCAACTAACGTAGCTTTTTTCAGTTTTGTGAGAATAATGTTTGAGGCGAATGACATCACTGACTTGTTCAAGCAGTTTTTTAGGAGTTTTTTCCACGGAATGATATCCCGAAAAATTCTTGATATTACACTTATTTGACATGATATCCAGAAAAAGTCGGGATATCACCGTCGAATATACCGAAAGTTTCGTGATATTATTCTGTACAGGGTGGATATACAGAAAGTTTCTGTTTTTTGTCCCATATGGGGTGGATATCCAGAAAGTTTCCGTATAATAAATAGTTGGGCTGCTTGAAGTTACTAGCGTTGGTAGTGTTTTGAGATTGCGAAACTTAGCGAGGATCAGCTTGTCACAAACCAAGCGTCTGCCTCGTCTTAGTTAAGTAGACCAATCTCTAACCATAGGCAAGACATTATGTCTGAGCTACTTACTTGTTTTGATACCATCCTGAGCCAAACAGCTCCTAAAATCTCCACTCGTCTACAGCCTGGACTCACGATCCCTGAGATTGAGACCCAAATCACTTCATTCTCATGGCAGTTTCCCCAGGACGCTTTCGATCTGTATTCATGGCACAACGGGCTATCTGGCATACCAGGAAAATTAAATTTGGTAGAGAAACTGCTTAGGGTAAAAGGAAAATGGCATGGAGAGTTATCGGGTCGAGAGAATGAAGTCCATCTACATCTAGGAAATCGCCTGATTATTGCCAAATTCTTGCCCCTGGACTATGCCTTGGCAGGACATCGCCACTTAAAGCTGGGCAGATGCGCCGTCGATCTACTGCCTTTTTCGATCTTGACTGATGCCAACGATACGATTTACTGCATGATGCGATTAGATCCAGAGAATCCCGTCATTTACTGTGCCAACGGGACAAACCTGCCGCCGATGAAAGTCACTGAGTCATTTTTATCAACACAACCTCAATTTAGCCAATTGAGCGATTTCATCATGTTCCTGACCGCAGTAGGTCAACAGAGCATTCAACCGATCGCAACAAATCAACAAAACACGATTGATTGCGAACTCAATCTGATGCAGTTTGAGCGAAGCTACCAACAATGTAAAGGCTAAATCATCTCATCGAAAATTACACCGCAGCCCCATGAAACTACTTGAAGTTCAATCCAGTGTACGGACAGAAAAATCGATTTCTCGCACCCTCAGTCACGAATTTATTCAAACATGGCATAATTTTCATCCTGATGGAAGACACCAACAGCGAGATGTTGGTTTGAATCCTCCGGCTCATCCTACAGAACTGTGGACAACTGCAAATTATCTTCCGTCAGACAGCCGTACTTCAGAAATGGAAGCAGCACTCGCTGAATCCGAGCAACTCATCCAGGAATTACTGTGGGCAGATTATCTATTGCTTGGTGTGCCGATGTATAACTTTGGCGTTCCATCTACGTTTAAGGTGTATGTGGACAATATCGTTCGAGTGAATCGCACCTTTGCATTCGATCCGGCTAATTCAACTTTTGAAGGACTTGTCACCCATAAAAAGGCATTAGTCATTACTCCGAGTGCTGGAGACTTTGCGCCCGATACGCGACTGGAAAGTATGAACTTTTGTGAAACCTATCTGCGATCAATTCTCGGTTTTATTGGCATTGAAGACATCATTATTGTTTCTGTTCCTAATCAGTTTATGCCCGATGAGATTCGGCAACAGTCAATCGAACAGGCACGCACAAAGCTGATGAGTTTAGCGGCAACTTGGTAACTTATGAAGCAATTAGATCTGTTTAACCAGTATCGCTCTCTTTTATTTGCGATCGCCTATCGAATGCTAGGCAGCGTGACGGAGGCAGAAGATATTGTTCAGGAAGCCTGGATTCGCTGGCAAAGTACCGATAGCATTGTACAATCGCCCAAAGCGTTTCTATCGAGTGTTGTGACTCGTTTATGTATCGACCATCTGAGATCGGCGCGGGTCAAGCGAGAGCAGTATACAGGCACATGGTTGCCAGAGCCACTCATCACGGAACCAGCGGCAGACTGTGCTGAATTAGCAGAATCTCTTTCATTCGCATTTCTGATGCTGCTTGAATGCCTCTCTCCGACCGAAAGAGCCGTTTTCCTGTTACGCGAAGTGTTTGATTATGACTACGAGGCGATCGCCCTGACTGTTAGCAAAAGTGTCCCTAATTGCCGTCAGATTGTGCGCCGCGCCCGTCAGCATTTAGTACTACGCAGACCAGCGATAGATCCTAATTTCCATGATAAAGAAATCTTGGTCGAGCAATTTCTTGAATATTGGAGTCATGGCGATTTAGAGGGACTCATTGCGCTGATGGCGCAAGATGTCACGTTCTGGGCAGATGGTGGTGGCAAAGTGGTTGCAGCACAGAAACCATTGTGTGGATGTCTAAAAGTCGCTCGTTTTTTAGTGGCGATTCGTCGCAGTCAACTAACACCGATAATGGTTTCGCAAGTGATAGAGTTCAATGGTCAGACCGGAGTTGTTAATGTCGTCGATGGAAAACCTCACAGTACGTTTAGCTTTGAGTTTGAAGGTGATAGAATCCAATCAATTTTTGCAGTGGTTAATCCAGAGAAGTTAGGAGCCGTAAAATCATAGCTAAATCGTTAGGCAACAGCAGCCCAACAACCCGATTGGAGCGGACTGTTATTAGATTTAGGCGAGGATGTATAAAATACTCACAGCCGCTCAATCGGAACGTTATGCCGCTAATCCATCGAATAGGAAACTGACAAACATTGCCGTAATATCTTCCGATGATAATTTTGTTGAAGGGATAATGCTTGTTTGATAAGCAATTGAGATCGCTGCTATGCCATGAGCCATTGCCCAGATTGCTTTAGTTATTGCTTGAGTATCACCAGCATTTAGCGATCCTTTCTCCTGCCCCGATTTGACTAGCTCAAATAATTGATTGAGTGATGCCTGAGAAGTCTTGACTAGACTAGGGTATTTTTCCTCATCAACCGGACGAAACATCACCTGTACACGATCGGGATGCTCTAGCGCAAAGCGAACATAAGCCTGACTGGCCACAATCAATTGCTCGCGAGTACTATCACCCGCCTGGGAGATCGCAGACTTTACCTCAATTGCCAGCAGACGAAAACCCTCTTCGGCGATCGCTACCAGCACTGCTTCTTTGTCAGCAAAGTGCATATAGGGCGCATTATGACTCACTCCAGCTTTTTGCGCCATTTTTCGCAAACTAAGGGCATGAAGTCCTTCTTCAGCCAATAGCTCAAGTGCGATCGAGATTAGTGCATTACGCAAATCGCCATGATGGTATTTGGGCATACTATTCACCAAAATATTGACAGTGACAATATTTGTAAGTTATATTGTCACTGTCAATATTTTACTGTGCTTAGACCCCCAATTCCGAACATTTATGGTGGAGGAATCTTATGAAATTTAGTCACACGCTTAAAACTTCGGCTTCGCCAGAGAGAATCTGGGCAATTTGGACAAATGTAGAGCATTGGTCACAATGGGACACAGAATTAGTTGATTCTCGCTTAGAAAGTGCTTTTGATCTTGGAGCCATAGGGACACTAACTCCCAAAGAAGGTCGAGTTTCTACTTTTAGAATCTCACAACTAATTACAGGAAAAAGCTATACCTTCACACTTAATTTGCCTCTATGTAAGTTGAATATATATCGCCATCTCGATCGTCAGTCAGATGGTACATACTTCACCCATGAAGTGTCGTTTCAAGGACTACTTGCAGTTCTGTTTGGTTTTTTGCTGGGGCGACGATTTCGGATTGTCTTGCCCAGTGTCATGGAGAATATCAAACAAATTGCTGAAAGCAATGATAAGTAAAGTTTATGAAGATACAGCTTGCACTCTCACTACTATTGAACATTGTTGTTCTCATTCCAGTTTGTATTGGTCTTGCGACACATGCCGATGGGATACAGGTAAGTTTCGGTGAAGCAACGCCAGCGCGCGGCATCCTTCTTTCAGTCTATCTGAGCATTCTTGCTGCTTCCGCTTCACTGCTCGTATTTCGCGATCAAAAGCTAACAGCAGCACTTTTGCTGATGCAAATCATTTATAAGCTTACCACGCCTATAACCGCAGGAACGTTTCACAATCCTGTCGTGATAAGCAATCTCGGAATCGCGGCATTCCATTCGGTAACGCTTTTTATCACTTGGCGTAGCATCAGTAATCTTTTGAAAGAGTCATGAATACAAACAAGTAAGCCGAATGAGAGTGACCTTAGAGGATGTTTTAAAGGGGTCAGTCGGTGAGCGATCGCCGCATAACAACCCCCTTGCAACGGACGGTCGGAAATCACTGGTGATGAAAAAGTTACTAACCGCCGTTGAAGGGGAACGTTGGGCGGCTTCATATCTCGGTGGAGATAGTGCTTCAATTTTGTCGGCGGGCAGCGAAGACTTATAATAAAGCAACCGTGTTCATGCAAGTGTTGCGAACCGAGAGGCAAAACCATGAGTCGGATTGTTTTAACCACCATTGGCTCTCTGGGTGATCTGCACCCTAAAATTGCGATCGCGCTCGAATTACGAAAGCGCGGTCATAGTGTTGTTTTTGCAACACATAAAGGATATCAAGGCAAAATTGAGGCTTTGGGTTTTGAGTTTCATGAAATGCGCCCGGACGGGACAGACGATCCTGTAGAAATCGCCCGAATGACTGATTCAAGAACAGGCTCGGAATACGTTGTCCGTAATTGGCTGCTACCCAACTTGCGTGAAACCTATACTGACTTGATGGATGCGGCAAAAGATGCAGACTGTATCATTGCCGGAGAAATCGTCTATGCCGCTCGATTAGTGGCTGAAACATTAGGGATTCGGTGGGTATCCACCGCGCTCCAACCCTTCTCCTTATTTTCTGCTTATGATCCTCCTGTTCTTTCAGTCTTTCCGTTGTTGGCGAAGCTCCGTTCATTGGGTGTAACCGTCAATCGTGGCGTAATCAATTTTGCTAAATCTGTTACTAATTCTTGGGCAGAGCCAATTCGCCAACTGAGAAGAGAACTGAAATTACCCGAACTTGCTGGGAATCCCCTGGTAGATGATAAATTTTCTCCCTATCTTGTCCTAGCAATGTTCTCTTCAGTCTTGGCAAAACCCCAACCTGATTGGGCTGCAAACACAGTCGTGACTGGATTTACGTTTTATGATGATAATCAAAATCAATCAGAATTTACTCCTGAACTCAGGCACTTTTTAGATTCGGGTGAACCACCACTCGTGTTCACGTTAGGTTCAGCCAATGTGCTAAATCCTGGTATTTTTTACCAAGAAAGTATTCAAGCAGCAACACGATTAAGCCGTCGTGCCGTTTTGCTAATGGGTGAAAATGCACCTCCAGAAAATCTTCCAAAGGATATCATTGCGATGAATTATGTGCCGTACTCGAAAATTTTTTCTTGTGCTTGCGCGATCGTCCATCAAGGGGGAATCGGAACCACTGCTCAAGCTCTCAAAGCGGGTCGCCCGACGCTCATTATGCCTTACACTTACGACCAACCCGATAATGCTGCACGAGTTGAACGATTAGGAACTTCTCGCACAATTCTTCGCAAGCAATATTCAACATCGCAAGTTGCGAAGGAATTAAGTGAATTGATCGGAAATCCGAGGTATGCCGCGAAAGCAGCAGAAATCGGATGTATAGTACAGGGGGAAGATGGCGTGGGTGTGGCATGTGATGCTATTGAAAAACAGCTATGAAAGTTGTAATCTCATCGTAATTGGCAGCAGCCCAACAAGCGCATGCACACGGAACGGCGGCATACGCTATCGTTTTTGATTCAAAGTCCAATGCCGTCCGGTGACGCGCAGGCCGTTCTGCCGCTCAAGTTATTGGTTGGGGCGCGATTTGAGATTGATCTGTCAACGTCTCAGTCAATAAAGTCATCCGGGCTTTTGAAGTTGTGTACTGCCCGATGGAAGACCACTCTCTGGAGAAAAGCCGATGAGCGACACTGACAAAAACAAGCAAATCATCCAGAACTTTATCCAAGTGGTTTGGAACGGTCGCGATCTCTCTGCATTGAAAGATTTCTGGGCAGAAGATTGTGTAAACCATGCGATGCCAGGAACAGATAATCGCGGTCTCAATGCGCTGCGGATCTATCATGATTCATTCTTTGATGATTTTTTCTCCGCTTTCCCCGATATCCAGATTGAGATCATGCAGCAAGTAGCGGAAGGAGATCGAATTGCGACATACATCACTAGCCAAGGTACACACAGTGGTGCGTTCTACAGTATTCCGCCAACAGGTAAGCACATCTCGACATCGGTGATCCGAATCGATCGGGTTCAAGACGGAAAGATTACAGAGCATTGGTCGGTTTCCGACGCGGCAGGTCTGATGCAGCAAATTCAATCTTGAACGACCAACGATTTAAAAATGTGCTATCCGTATTGGGATGATGGCAAAACTTGAAGGAATATCACTTGCATGGTGATCGTCGAGTCAAATGATTGGTGATTGCAGCAGCAGAACAACGCCCATGCACGCCGACCGCCAAGAGTTGGTCAGTTGTGATGCAAAGGTTATCTGCGGCGGGTGATTGGGGTCGTTAGGCATCTCAACTCGTAACATTTCATGGAGTAAACAATATGCAAGTCGAAAACACTGGTGAAACTTGAACGGTTGAAGCTTCTGCTGAAGAATTAGCAGCTTGGGAAAAATACAAAGCTGAAGCCCAAATCAAGTCAATTCCTATTCCGTACACTTTCGTTTTTGGTGGAGTGAACGTAGCAGGTGTTTTTTATCTAGAAGATCCTGTTGAAAATAGCTCTACAGAGGCAGCCGCTGTCGGAGCAATCATCGGAGTATATCGTCTAGATAAAAATAAAACAGATGTAAAGCTCTACGACCCGACAGGAAATGTATTACGACTTGACATAGTTCTGAATTATGCAGAGCGAGTGCTCAAAGCGCGCATTTGTAATCGTAGATGGAATGGCTCTTGGAACTGTTCAGGCTACACTACTCTTGCAAGTTGGTAAACATCATGTAATTACTGGTTTTATAGGATGCATTAATGAAATATAACGCACCTTTTTTCAACTATTGCTCACTATTATTAGGGCTGTTGCCACGCTTGACGGCTAAAGGTAAAGGTAAGGCTATACTGAAAATAGTCCTCAGCCTTTAGAGAATGATGCCTCAAGAAATCGAAGCCGTATTTGATGGGACAGCCCTTCAACTAGAAGCCCCCTTAAACCTAGCCGCAGGTACGAGGGTGCGGATTGTCGTTGAAAGTGTCTTGCCCAATGAAGTCAAAACACCTAAAACATTTCTTAAAACTGCTCAGTCTTTAAAATTACGTGGTGAGCCAGATTGGTCAGAGAAAATTGACCAATATTTGTACCCTGCAACTCTATCTGACAATGACTGAAGTTTTTTTAGATACTTCGTTTGCGATCGCCTTATCTTC
>JBJOPG010000198.1:0-8358 GCA_046050865.1 Cyanobacteriota bacterium | reverse complement strand
TGAACCCCAGCAAAGTTTAGCTATTGTGGGGTCAAGTGGGGTTGGGAAAAGTTCTGTGTTGAGGGCGATCGCTGGACTATGGAATAAAGGTTCGGGCAACATTATTCGACCAGCATCTAATGCCATGCTCTTTCTGCCCCAAAAGCCCTACATGATCTTGGGAACCCTAAGACAACAATTACTCTATCCCCAGACCGATAGCCAGCTTCCTGACGCAGAGCTAGAAGAGGCGTTAAGACAGGTTAACTTAGGTGACCTGAGCGAAAAAGTTGGGGGCTTAGATGTGGAATTGAGTTGGTCGGATATTCTTTCCCTAGGAGAACAACAACGACTAGCCTTTGCTAGATTGCTGTTAACCAAACCTAGCTATGCAATTTTGGACGAAGCCACTTCCGCTCTGGATGTTCACAACGAAAAACGGCTTTATCATTTGTTGCAACAGTCTGACACCACAATTGTGAGTGTGGGTCATCGTCCTAGCTTGTTGCAATACCACCAAAGAGTTCTTCACCTACGGGGACAGTCACAATGGCTAGTATCTTCTGTAGAGGATTATTTGGCTACTTTTAATGAGCTAGATTCATAATTTTTGGGGAATTGCCCTAAAGGACTAGCTTCGCGTCGGGGACTTGGGGACTTGGGGAATTAATCCTCAATAACTCTCCCTACTTCCCTACTTCCCTACTTCCCTAAATTCTTGACTTTGCATAAGTAACGGTTAACTTCGATCTCTTTATGAACAAACCAATTTGATTCCTGATTTTTTGACATTAAGATTAACAATTAAATTAAGCTCGGATAACAGTTGTACTGATTTTTATCTCTCAACCCTGAAACAAAACAATTGTGGTAACTTAATAAAGGTAAAGATAAGTAACAAAAATAAGAACAGTTTACTTGCCCTAACTCATACTCATTGAACCTGTGACATCTACCTCCAGCTCCGAGCTTCCGCCAGCATCGTCAACGACTATTCTCGATTTGCCTCTACAACCAAGTCAAGGAAGTAAATCCTGGCGAATATTTTTTGCGTCTTCATTTCTTGTTTCAGTCCCCGTATTTTTTCAAGCCCCCATTGTCAGGCTCTTTCCTGAACTTAGCTTGGTGTTGACTCTATTTTGGGTAGGACTAGGGTGGTATCTGTATCAGCGTCCTCAAAGTCGTTGGTGGGGAGATATTATTTTGGGTTTTAGCTGGAGTTGGCTCGCTGGTTCGATCTATTGGGGTTGGCTCCGGTCAGAACCGCTGATTCATATGCCCATTGAAGCCATTGGCTTGCCTTTCGCCCTGTGGTGCATCTGGCGCGGGTGGGGCAAAATTGGCAATTTCTTTTATTTGGGTTCACTCTTAGGCACAGGGATTACTGACCTTTACTTTTACCTAGTGGATGTAATTCCCCACTGGCGAGAATTAATGACGGTGGATATGAACCCCGCTTTAGCCTCTCCTATTCTCAAAGCAGCCTTAGGACAGGTACAAACTGTCTGGGGTATTAGTTGGGCGATCGTTTTAGTTAATATTCTGTTAGCAGTTAGCTGGTGGGCATTAAAGAAAACCGAGCTACACTGGTGGGCATTCGCTGGGGCAGTTTTAAGCACAATTTTGGTTGACAGTTTATTTTGGATTGTTGCCTACTTTGCTTAGTAAGAGTCTGCCTCTTGTTTTACTTGTTGTTTTCCTATGGGGTAAATCAAACCTAAGATTATGGCTCAAAGTAATTACGGGATCAGACTTTCATCTATCTGGCAAAACCTGCAACACAATGAAACTATCCTCTATATAGTTAAGCGACTGTTCCAAGCTGCGATCACCTTGTTCTTGGCTTCAGCCCTTTGTTTCCTGATTGCGGAGATTGCCCCAGGAGACTATTTAGATACCCTTAAGCAAGATCCTCAGATTACCCCAGAGAGGATTGCTGCCTTGAGTAAGCAATTTGGGTTAGATCAGCCGGCGGTGGTGCAGTATTTTCGTTGGCTGTGGCGTATCTTGACTCGATTTGATTTTGGTCAAAGTTTTGTCTATTTTCGTTCTGTTTCTGATTTGCTGGTGGAGCGAGTTCCCGCCACGCTGCTATTGGCGATCGCCTCCATTATTTTGACCTGGGCGATCGCCATTCCCTTAGGTATTTTAAGCGCGGTGAAGCAAAATAGCCTGGCAGACCAGGTGTTGCGAGTCCTGAGCTATTTGGGGCAGGGTTTTCCTAGCTTCATTACCGCTTTAATCTTTTTGATTATTGCCCAGTTTTTATCGCCGATATTTCCAGTGGGGGGCATGACGAGTATCAACCATGATCAGTTATCTCTCTTAGGCAAGATTCTGGATATTGCTTGGCACATGATTTTGCCTACCATCGCCTTGAGTATCACGAGTTTTGCCGGGTTACAACGTTTAATGAGAGGTCAATTGCTAGATGTTTTACGTCAAGAATATATTCAAACTGCTCGGGCTAAAGGCTTGCCCGAAAACAAGGTAATCTATGTTCATGCTCTCCGTAATGCGATTAATCCCCTAGTGACCCTATTAGGATTTGAATTTGCTAGTTTACTAGGCGGTTCGTTTATTGCCGAATTTTTCTTTAACTGGCCAGGATTAGGTCGTTTAACTTTGCAAGCAGTGCAGGCTCAGGATAAATATCTGGTGATGGCAAGTTTAATGATGGGGGCAGCGATGCTAATTATTGGTAATTTACTGGCAGATTTATTACTCAAAGCAGTAGACCCTAAAATTAAATTAGCAGACCTTAAATAACTAGATGTTACGCAACTTAAGTTTGGGGATTTGGGGATTTGGGGATTTGGGGATTTGGGGATTTGGGGAGAGTTAGGAGTAATTATGTTATTACAGATCAATTATGTCATTCGTTCTAAGCAAGACGGCAAATATTTAGTCGCTCGAATGCCAGAACAAAGCGGTATCGAAGCCAGCTACCTGTTGGTATTTCAAGCAGATTATGATGCTATGAGCTATATCAATACTCACGGTGAAGAATTTAGCGATCGCCTGACCGTTGAAACTGTCTCTCCAACTCAACTCAAAGGACTCATGTCCCGCTGGAAATATACTGGCTTGGCGATCGTCAAAGATCCTCTCTTGCCTGAGATTCAATTCGTCAGTTAGTAATTAAAGATCCACTAAAACTAAATTCTTCAAAATCGCATTAAATATAGTGACAGTTCTATTCTAGATCATAGCAATTCGCGATAAATTGAGACATAGAGTATCAAACTATACGATCTTTTACGATCTTTAAAGAAGCGAAATGAGCAAAACTGTTGCCGAAGTCATGACAAAAGATCTGATTACAGTATCTCCTGAGACTTCTCTCCAGGAAGCAATTCAGATTTTGGCAGAGCGAGAAATTAGTGGTTTACCTGTGGTGGACTCTCAGGGTAAGTTAGTAGGGGTGATTTCAGAAACCGACCTTACTTGGCAAGCTACTGGAGTCGATACCCCACCCTACGTAATGTTTCTCGATAGCGTCATCTACCTGCAAAATCCGGCGAAGCATAATCAAGAAATACATAAAGCTTTGGGGCAAAAAGTGGGAGATGCCATGAGCGATCGCCCTGCTACAGTTAAAGAGCATCAGCTAGTGCGAGAAGCAGCTCGGATTATGCATGAAAAAAAGGTGCGTCGGTTACCTGTCGTCAATGAACAACTAGAGTTAGTGGGCATCATTACCCAAGGGGATGTGATTAAGATGATGGCAGCAGGATAACCTCTGCCGCTATTAGATCAACTTCAGCCATAGTTAGTTTTGCCAGAAAAACTTTTCAAAAATAGTTTCTGAAAATAGTCTCTGAAAATAGGTTTAAAAAATAGATTTTAAGATCCATCATTATTAATACATTGTTGTAAGACATGAGCATTACACCAGAATCAGTGCAAGAATTATTAAACTCCGAAGACTTTGGCGAGCGGATTCGAGGCTTAAATCAGCTTCGGCAGCTTGACCCCGAAACTGCCTTTGGTCTTGTGCGACCATTGATTATCGATAAAAATACTCGTGTACGCTATGCTGCCGTGAGCCAATTAGACACCTTGGGAGTTACAGACAAGGTTGTTGCTTTGGAACTTTTGCGCGATCGCCTCTTTAACGATCCAGAACCAGATGTCCAGGCAGCGGCAGCCGATGCGATCGGTGGTTTAAAGCTCACAGAAGCTTTTGCTGACTTGGATAATGTCTATCATGAAACCTCGGAATGGCTCGTACAGTTTAGTATCATTGCCGCCCTGGGAGAATTGGGCGAGCCTGAAAGTTTTGCCCTCTTAAAAGAAGCTTTACACTCAAATAACAATCTTTTACAAACCGCAGCGATCGGCTCGATGGGAGAATTAGGCGACCCTCAAGCAATTCCTTTCCTCAAGAGTTTTGCTGACCACGAAGACTGGCAAATCCGTTTTCGATTGGTACAGGCTCTTGGTAGATTAGGAGGCGAGGAAGCAAAGGTAATTATTACTAAGCTGGTGGATGATGAATCAGAACAGGTGGCTCAGGAGGCAAAAAATAATCTTTAACGACGTTGTTCACTTACCTGAGTTAGGGTTCGGGGAAGGTAGCTTTTAGCTTTTAGCTTTTAGCTTGTTAATCGTTGTCAAAACTTATCTGTGTCTCCATTGTTATTGATATTCCCCAAGTCCCCAAGTCCCCAAGTCCCCAAGTCCCCAAGTCCCCAAGTCCTCCATTTGTAGCAAACATTTTCAGATTTCATCCTAGAGGTTGTCTGGTCAGTACTTTGTGATGTACTTTGTTCCCATTGGAAAGTGCTGTAATTGAGGAGGATTGCCACTATATGGCTAATGTTGCCAAAACTTTGAGGACTTTATGGTTAACTTTATGCATAGTTTTCTGTTTTAGTTTATTATTATTGCTTGCATTTCCTTTACAGGTGAAGGCGCAAACCGAATCCCGCAGCTATTTAACGCCAGAAATACTGCAAGCCCAAACCAAAAACTTCACCCAACAAGAAGGCAGAGATACCATCGATTTCAGCAACTTGATCATCGATTTTACCGATGCTAATAGCCAATTTAGCCAATATTTCTATCAAGAGCTGAATAATATAATTAGCCGCTCTAGTAATCCCCTAAATCTTGATTTCAGCAACTCCATTATTCAAGGAGATTTTCAGCTTAACCAATTAGGAATTGCTAGTTCTGTGGGGGAAGGAGCATTATCTTCACTCTTTACAATTTTAGAACAAGAAAAAATTAATCAGTTTTATCCCCTGCAAATTGATGTAGCGGCAGAAATACCAAGGGTCAATATCTTTCGTGGCAGTGTCTATTTAAACAATACGGTGTTCACGGGCAATGTTGATGCTTCTAATAGTCTCTATTTGCAATCGATTACGGCTGAGGCTTCTAGATTCAAGGGGACAGTTGATTTTACTCAAAGTACTTTTGCTAAAGAGATTGATTTTAGTAATGGGATTTTTAATCAGAATCTCAGCTTTTATAAAAGTCATCTGTTCGCTAAGACCAAATTTAATTCCACCAAGTTCAAAGGAATTAACGACTTCAGTAAAAGTCAATTTGAAGCCCCCGCAGAGTTTCAACAGGCTTTATTTACTCAACTTACTGACTTTACCCGTAGCACCTTTATCGATACCGTTAACTTTAATCGCACCAGATTCCGCGATCGCCTAATCTTCACCAAGACTAAATTTTTAAATCCCCTACTACTAATCAATAGCAGCATAGAGCAGACAGTCACCTTTCGCGATATATATCTGGATTCTCTGATTAACTTACAAGATACTCATCTATTTGACCGACTAGACTTCAGTAATGCTTTTTTTACCCCTCAAGCCAGGATTAATGTTTCAGGATTAGCTTTTGATGCCACAGAATCCCAGATTATTGGACAACCTGGGGTAATTGGTCATTATCTCAAGATCAATCGTCTCCAGGGCAATGAGACGGTTTTTCGCAATTTAATTCGCAATTTTCGGAGTTTGGAACAGATTGCCGATGCTAACTCCCTGGAATATCAGGAAAAACAATTACAGGCTAGAGCCATAGGCGATCGCTTAAGCAGCAAATCCTGGCGCCAAATCTTGACCTGGGCTTGGATTAGTCTAATCCCCCAGTGGCTGAGTTTAAATTTGCTCCTATTGTTGGGCAACTATGGCACAGATATCGATTTACTGTTTAGTATTGGCATCATTACCATTGCCCTGTTTAGTTTCTTGTTCTGGCTGATTGATCGCTATCGTCCCCATATTTCCCAGCCAATAGTTCCCCGTCGCGATGAAATTATCATGATGTTCCTGAGTTATAGCGGGGCTAGTCTATTCGGCATTATCAATATTTTAGTGACCACAGAACGACCTTGGCTGACCTTGGGGGCGATCGCCATAGTTTTACTACCAATTCCCTTGGTCATTACCAGCTTAATTTACTACCGTGGGAGGTACCATAAACTACTAGATACATCTTATTTTGTGGAAAATGGCGAGCTACGACAATTCAGATTGCTCATTGGACGGTTGCCCATTATGCCCCGATTTGTCTTTTTCCGCGATCGCTTTTTGCCCATTCTTTGGGAAACTCGCTGGAATTGGCTTAACTATTATGACTTTAGTTTAAATAATATTTTCAAACTAGGATTTAATGATCTGCGGGTACGGGATCAACATCTACCAGGGTTAATTTCTGCTTTGGTGTGGTACCAATGGTGTTTAGGGGTTTTATATATCGTGTTGTTGCTCTGGACGCTTTCTCGTACCATTCCTGGTTTAAATCTATTAATTTATTTCTAATCCTGACTGAAGACAACAACTTGCTTCAGGATTTGATAGACGTTACCAGTGATCGCCGTATTTTTAAATAGTTATATGCATATGCCAAAGAAAACTAAGGGTTTTATGTTAAGTCAGTGGACATTGAGTATAATCGCAATTGCTGCGTTTCTGTTTGCCGTTACCTCATCGCGTATTCTTGGAACTTATGCTTTAGGTTTCGGTACAACTGGATTCATGGCGTTGCTTTCTCTAGGTAGCACAGTCCTCCTCATAGCCGTTCTCATTTTTTCAGCCATAAAACGACGTTGGTTTAGCTTCTCTGTAAGTCTAATGTCCCTTATTGCGATGTTTTTATTTTTCAGAGTGAATGAAAAGCTTTCTGCCCAGGCATCCTACCAGACTCGAAATTCTGGCGATCGCATAGCAGCAGCCCTAATCGAGTTCAAACAGAAAAACGGGGGGTATCCAGCTCAACTTCATGAATTAACGCCCCAGTTTTTGTCCCAGGTTCCCAGTCCAACTTTAAAAGGAAGTACATTTTTTTATAGACCCGAAGGCGACGCTTTTGTTCTAGGTTACCCATCAACGAGTTGGATGCTCTGCACTAGAGGAGCAAATACTCCGTGGCATTGCGACGATTGACTTTGGCATATAATATGAAACTTGCAAAGTAGAACCAAAATGCGATCTATCATAATTCAGAGCGATCGCCTAAATTTTGTGAAGCATTTAAAAAAAGCGATCGCATTAACTATCAAACCCCAAAATTAATCTATCCAATTATCTAGCTGTAAATTTAAAACTTGAGAAAAATCCTTATAATTTCGCGTGACTACTATGACATTTTGCATCAGCGCAATAGAAGCAATCCGCAAATCCTTTTCTAATTTCTTTTTAGCTAAGTTACGATTATTTTGTCGTAAATTGTTATAGCAAGCTTCAGCATCGCGATCAAAGTTTAGGATAGTTACTATTTTGAAAAATTCTGTGGTTTTCCATAGTTTAGTATAAAGATTACTCAAGTTATTTGCTTGTCGAGGGTCATTTATTTTCCCATTCCAACCGTTAAATAGTTCTTGAACAGTAATTATTGTAATTGCTATACTGTCATAATGTTTAGCAACTTGAGCGATTAACGATTTATTGCCAGCTAAAAAAAGTGAAGTATGGTCAGTATCGAGAATCCATAAAGTCATATTTAACTATTACTTTCTCGTTCTGCTTTTATTTCCGACATAATTTCTTGAAAATCCGAGTCATTTTCAAAAATGCCAGCAAATTTCATTAGAGGATTTCCATTATGTTTTTCAGGTAATGAAATCTGAATAATCTCAGCTTTTGCCAAACGTTGTTGTAATAGCTCTTTAACTTTTTCGATTGCACCTTGTTTAGTTTTATCTATACTTTGAAGATTAGGAACTTCTAGAACAGTAGCTATAGTAGAACCATCATCTTGACTTTCTAATAAAATATTCCAATTATCCACAATTTTTATATACTTAGACAATATTGCACGCCTGATGTGAATTATCTTCGTTCTAATTTACTAGCTCTTAGCTCTTAGCTATCAATACGTGGATCTAATCTAGAATCCAACAATCATGAGAATACT
>JBJOPG010000197.1:0-8380 GCA_046050865.1 Cyanobacteriota bacterium | reverse complement strand
CATACACTGCGTCTTTTTCTCCGCCTTCAGTTTGGAATTGATATTCAAACTTTCCAATCTACTACTTCTTTCTAAGATTTAATTCACATCAGACGTCTTATATTCTTAAGACTTTATTTTTTGATATGAACACTTACCAAAAGAAAAGCTTGAATAACTCTCAAACTTATACCTGCCCTGAATGTGGTTTTGATAAAAATCCTTTAGATGCTACTCATTGTCAAAACTGCGGTCACTCGTTACCTAAAGATCAACAAAATCAGCAGACTATCAAAAAGTCTCAAGCTATTCCTTGGTCTAGTGTTCCTCTACTAGGGTTGATTTTAGTCAGCGCAGGACTTAGCTTTTTGTGGCGTAACAATGCTGTTTCACTCAAGAATGTCCCCAAAGATAGCTTGCCTTCAAACTTACCTGGTCAAAATGTTCAAGAAACAGCAACTTCACCTATTGATAGCGGGCTTCAGTTACAGGATTCTCTAAAACAAGTTACTAACGTACCGCAGGGCGTATTTTTTTACGGCGGTTCTATGGCTTCGGCAGGAATACGTTCTCACAAAATAACCAACAAGCTAAAGCAAGCCCAGCCTCAGTTTACCTTGGCATATAACGATCCTTTGAATACTCCTCCTGATTCTGGTACAGGAATTGAGATGGTAATGGATGGACAATTGAGCTTTTCTGAGTCTTTTCGTCCTTTAAAACAGTCGGAATACGAATTAGCTCGATCTCGTGGTACTAAGCTCAAGCAAGTTCCTGTTGCAGTGGGTGGAATAGCTTTCTATACTAATAAAACTATCAAACTACCAGGCGTATCCCTGAGACAAGTAGAGCAAATTTATCGTGGAAAATTAACCAATTGGAAACAGCTCGGTGGGCCAAATTTACCGATTGTACCAATTAGTCAAGACCCTGACGCTAAAGCATCCACCAGTTTTTTACTTCAGGGAGTGCCTGGTTCTGAACAACAATTTGGTTCCAATGTTCAAGTAGTTCGAGATACTACTAGCGCGATCCGCGCAGTGGCTGCAACACCAGGGGCGATTGGTTACGGAGCGCAGGCTCTTACGGTAAATCAAAGTACAATTCGCCCTTTGGGTCTTGCTAAAGGCTCATCTAATAATTACATTCAGCCCGTGACAGATTTTGGTGAAGTTAATACTGAGGCATTAGTAGACGGTAGTTATCCTCTTATTCGTCGTGTATTTATTATCTTTCGGGAAGATGGAGAGCTAGACGAACTGGCAGGTAGAGCCTATGCTAATCTGCTGCTCTCGCAAGAGGGTCAGATGTTAATTGATGAAGCTGGTTACCTACCGATTCGTTATCAAAACAAATCTGCTTCCCAAAGTAATTTGGCATTTCAAAGTAAGTTTAATCGCCATCAATAGAGTTTTTAGCGAAGTTTTTAAGAGATTTGAACATGAAAAAGGCAAATAATCCTGTATTACTCTTGATAATTGCATTTATAGCTGGTTTTTTAGCAGTTATAACTTTTCACCAAGTAGCGTTATGGTTGCTAAACATTATCGTTTTAACGACTAAATCTCCTTATGCCATGAAACCAACTATGCCTCTGGGAGTCCCTGCTGTCTGGTCTTTAGCGTTTTGGGGAGGAATCTGGGGTATAGCTCTGGCGATCGCAATTTCTTTTAGGCAAGGATTTAATTATTGGTTATCAGCACTAATTTTGGGTGCTATTGCGCCAAGCTTAGTCAATTGGTTTATAGTCATGCCTCTCAAAGGTGAACCCGTCGGTGGTGGCTGGGAATTGCCAGGATTAGCTACAGCACTAATTGTTAATGGTGCTTGGGGATTGGGAACTGCTTTATTTATTCGTTTATTAAGTCGCAATCTGTTGGAAAACAGTCAGAATGATTCGTCAGCCGTCAGGCGGCAAGAGGAGGAAGAAACCATGCGTCGATGATATCAGCTAGTTGCTGTCATCGACACATGCAAATGTTTAACCAGGGTCGCTTGATGCAGTGACCCTTATATTATGATGCCAGGAAAGAATACGATCACATTTCCATTGAATGTGTACATAATAATCTAAATTGGGTATTTATCCTGAGTATAGAAAAATTTAGAGTTATTATCTTTTGTATTGTTTTTGTCTTTTTTTTGGCTTTATTTTCTATCCATACAAATTTAGCCACCAAAATAGTCGCCGATAATTTGTTTTTTTATATTATTTTTAGATTAGTAAAATGTTATACTCTAACTCTCCAGATACCAACTCGCAAGGTAATGCTCTAATTCAAAAAGACTTGTATTTTGAACTGAACACCCAAATTTCTGAAACAGAATTTCAACGGTTTATCGACAATGTAGTTACTCCTCGTTTTCCCGACGGTTTAACTATTTTTGATGCTCAGGAGGAAAATGGAGAAAATGCGAAAGTAGTTAGTCTTTTTGTAGAAGATAATGCTACTAATCACAATGCTATTCAAGAAATCATCGATACTTATTACCAAGAATTCCAAACAGCAGAAGTATTAGAAATTAGCAATCAAGATGATTTAACCGTTAGCTTTGGTGGGGATGGAGATCTAATCGACAGCGATCGCGATCCTGAGTTAATCCAAGTAGATTTATTTTTCGGCAGAGATATTTCAGGGGTGGGAGAAGTCACCGAACAGCAGTTTCAATCTTTTCTGGATGATACAGTTACACCGCTTTTTCCCGCTGGACTGACGGTTTTTGACGCTAATGGACAGTTTCAAGCTGATAGTGGTGCGGTGATTGAAGAATCATCGAAAGTGGTTAGTCTGATTGTCGAAGACACTGAAACCAATGAAACTGCGATCAATGATATTACTAGTGAATATAGCGAACAATTTCAACAAGAAAGCGTCTTGCAGGTGGTAAATGAAGATTTAACGGTTAGCTTTGGTGAAGATGAAGATCTAATCGACAGCGATCGCGATCCTGAGTTAATCCAAGTAGATTTATTTTTCGGCAGAGATATTTCAGGGGTGGGAGAAGTCACAGAAGAACAGTTTCAATCTTTTCTGGATGATACAGTTACACCGCTTTTTCCCGATGGACTAACAGTTTTTGATGCCAATGGGCAGTTTCAAGCTGATAGTGGTGCGGTGATTGAAGAACAGTCGAAAGTGGTTAGTCTAATTGTCGAAGACACTGAAACCAATGAAACTGCGATCAATGATCTTGTCAATGAATATATCGAACAGTTTCAACAAGAAAGCGTCCTGATTGTTGTCGATGAAGATATACAGGCGTTCTGATTTGAACTATGAAACCGAAGAGTAATCTGTACGTAGCTTTAAGCTATTAGCTATTAGCTTTTTAGTTGATTTGCTTGCATGGCGAAAATGGTCGAAATCATATATCGATTCAGCAACGCCGATATACAAATGTGAGATGTCAACCATAAAAACTTAGGGAAAAAATCGAATTCACGTCAAACAACAGCGCCAAAATATGACACTTTATAACTTACTGCGCACCAGGGGTTGCAGAGTGTGGGACTTTATAAATAAGAATAAGTATGAATACTAAATAAAAGATAAACACAACTTTTAAGCAAATGGTACAAGAATCAACTGTTATAGTTACTGGCGCATCTTCTGGGGTCGGTTTGTATGCCGCCAAAGCCTTAGCCGATAGGGGTTGGCACGTAGTTATGGCTTGTCGCGATCTAGCTAAAACAGCAAAAGTGGCAGCGGAAGTTGGTATATCCCAGGACAAATATAGTATTATTCATCTCGATCTGGCTTCTTTAGATAGTGTCCATCAGTTTGTTCAGGATTTTCGGTCTACAGGCAAGTCTTTAAATACCCTAGTTTGTAATGCCGCAGTTTATTTACCTCTAGAAAAAGAACCCCAGCGCAGCCAAGAAGGCTATGAATTAAGCGTGGCGACCAATCATCTGGGTCATTTCCTCCTCTGCAATTTGATGCTAGAAGACCTCAAAAATTCCTCTGCACCCGAAAAAAGATTAGTCATTTTAGGTACTGTCACCGCTAACCCGAAAGAAATCGGCGGTAAAATTCCCATCCCTGCCCCCCCTAATTTGGGGAATTTACAGGGCATGGAAGCAGGTTTTAAAGCTCCGATCGCCATGATCGATGGCAAGAAATTCAAACCTGGCAAAGCCTACAAAGATAGCAAACTCTGTAATATGTTGACCATGCGGGAACTGCACGATCGCTATCACGCCTCTACAGGAATTATTTTTAATGCCCTCTATCCTGGATGCGTTGCAGAGACAGGATTGTTCCGCAACCATTATTCCCTATTCCGAACTATCTTTCCTTGGTTCCAGAAAAATATCACAGGGGGCTATGTAACAGAAGAATTAGCGGGGGAAAGAGTCGCCAAAGTAGCGGCTGATTCCAAATTTAATGAGTCGGGAGTGTACTATAGTTGGGGTAATCGTCAGCAAGAAGATCGTGCTGCATTCCAGCAAGAAATCTCCGACGAAGCAATGGACGAAAACAAAGGTAAACGCCTCTGGGAATTAAGTGAGAAACTAGTCGGTCTTAACTAACTCCTAAGAAACAAATTAATCTGCTGAGGCTGAGGCTGGGAAAAGGGAAAAGGGAAAAGGGAAAAGGGAAAAGGGAAAAGGGAAAAGGGAAAAGGGAAAAGCTCTAAAAAACTCAGATCACAAGTTGCTATAACTTTCTAGCGTAAAATTGGTGTAACGGTTAATACAATTATTATTTTTTTACAAAAATAGCGTATCATCTGTTACGATTCTTATTGGGTCAAGAGAATTTTGCAAGTTGTATCGTTGGGGAGCGCGCAACCAAAGATTTTTCCAGACTTAAACAACAACAATTATAATTAGCCAGCGATCGCGATCGCTGGTATTTTTTTGGATCATAATCTAGGCTAGTAAGTCTTGTAATCCAAGGATTGTCATCATTTCATGAGTCAAGAACCCCCAGTCAACCCGAATAAAGCCCCGCAGCCAGAAGAAGAAGAAGATTTATTCGACTATGCCTACGAGAAGCCGGGGAGTATTCCTGGAACCCTCAATATTGAAGAAGATGCGGAGATCCCCAAGATCGCGCTGATTGATTATAATAGCGATCGCGCAACCCAAGAGATTAACTTAACGCCAGAAGCCTGTGCCGCACACCTGACTACAGAATCAGTATCTTGGGTAGATGTCAAAGGCTTAGGTAGCGAAAATATCTTGCAACGACTAGGGACAGTATTTGGCTTACATCCATTAGTACTAGAAGATATCGTCAATGTTCCCCAAAGACCAAAGCTAGAAGATTATCCCCAGCAACTAGTCATCATTACCCAGATGGTAGTCCTCAAGCCATCAGGAGAAGGATTTTCTTTAGAACAGGTAAGCCTCGTGGTGGGCAAAAATTATCTGTTGACGGTGCAAGAATATCCGGAAAAAGACTGTTTTCGACCAGTACGGCGCCGAATTAAATTCAACAAAGGTTCCATTAGAAACATGGGGTCAGACTATTTAGCCTATGCCTTGTGGGATGCCATTATTGACGGTTTTTTTCCCGTCCTAGAAATCTATGGAGAAAAGATTGAAAATCTCGAAGATGAGGTGATCTTTAATCCCAGTAACCAGAGCTTGGCAAAAGTGTATCAAATCAAGAGGGAGTTGCTAGCCCTGCGACGAGCGATCTGGCCTCAAAGGAATGCTTTAAATACTTTAATTAGGGACGGTAGTAGTGTCATCGACCCGGAGATCCTGGTGTTTTTGCGGGACTGCTATGACCATACAGTGCAAATTATCGACATTATTGAAACCTACCGGGAATTAGCTTCCAGTCTTACGGATATTTATCTTTCAGCCATCAGTAACAAAATGAACGAGGTTATGAAATTGCTAACAGTTATTTCGAGTATTTTTATTCCTTTAACCTTCATTGCAGGAATCTACGGCATGAACTTTGACCCTGAGATCTCCCCCTTTAATATGCCTGAATTGGAGTGGTATTGGGGATATCTTTTTTGCTGGACGATTATGCTGACTACCGCCGGCAGTTTAATCTATTTCTTTTGGCGTAGAGGCTGGTTCGAGAATTTTTCCAGTACCGTCAAGTAAAGTTCATCAATAACTCCGAAATCGACGCGGAGCTAATGCTAAAGCACATTGTACCCTTGTCCTAAAGGATACACCTTCGGATATGGTATACCGCTACGAGACCGAAGGGAATCCTTTAGGGCATATCCTTTAGGGCATATCCTTTAGGGCGAATTCCTAACTCCGAACCCCGAACTCCGAACTATCAATTTCCCCCTTCTCATCAGCAGCGACAAAAAATAACTTGGTTATACTTATGTGATCTGAATCATTGCCAAAAAGGGAAGAATAAACATAACTCTACTAACCGATGGAATTAAAACCGCGAAGCGGTTAGCTCTAAGCCGTAGGCTATAAGCTTACATAGTAGGAGATTCCCCCCATGTACAGGTAATTTAAGAACTGATCAATAATTATGGGTTCTATTGTAAAAAACAAAGTGCAAAATTATCGGGATTATCCTGGAAGCACATCTCAAGAACGCACTGTTGGCAATCAACTCCAAGCAATTCCCATTATTACCGTGATTAGCATCATATTTTTCGGGGGGATTGGCTGGCGTTTAAGCTATCTTCAGTTGCAACAAGGGGAGCTTAACCAGCAAAAAGCTGAAGATAATCGAACTCGGATTGTTCCTAAACAACCTGTCAGGGGTAATATTACCGATCGCAACGGCAAAATCTTAGCCACCAGCAAGCAGTCATATTCTGCATACCTCTGGCCAAAAGCGCAAAAAGAGGAGGATTGGGCAGAAAATAGCCAAATTATTGCCCAAATTCTGGAAATAAAACCAAAAGAACTTCAACAGAAAGTAGAAGAAGCAGGATACAACTATCCTAGTCTGATTCCTATTGCCCGTAACTTAACCCCCGAGCAAATAACGGCTCTGGAAGAATATAAGCCTCAACTCAAGTGGGTAGAAACAGATATTGATAAGGTACGCTACTACCCTCAAGGTAAACTAGCGGCTCATATTCTCGGCTATACAGGAGAGCTAAACCAAGAAGAGCTAGAGGCGAGAAAATCCAAGGGCTATCGCTTGGGTGATGTGATGGGAAAGATGGGGGTGGAATCTAGTTATGAAACTCAACTCCGAGGACAATGGGGGGGCTTAAAACTAGGAGTAAACGGTGCGGGGCAGGTAATTAGCTGGTTGGGGGAAAAACGAGCTGAGTCAGGAGAGAATCTGACCCTAACCATTGATACCCAGGTGCAGAAGACTGCGGAAACTGCTCTAGGCAAGCAGAAGGGGGCAATAGTTGCTCTAGATCCACACACGGGTGGGGTAATTGCCATGGCTAGCTATCCTAGTTTTGACCCCAATATTTTTTCGGGTAATGTGACACCAGAAGTCTGGAAAGAATTACAATCCCAGGGAAATCCTTTTTTGAATATGGCGTTACGGGCATTTCCCCCCGCTTCGACCTTTAAGGTTGTTACCGCCACTGCGGGTTTGGAAAGTGGCAAGTTTTCCCCCAATACCGTGTTGGGAACCTATCCCTATTTATCGGTAGGGGGTACGAGATTTGGGGAATGGAACAAACGTGGTTTTGGTCCTTTGGGCTTTGTCCAAGCTCTTGCCTGGAGTAGTAATACTTTCTTTGGTCAAATTGGACAGGGTGCTGGAGGGGAAAGCCTGATTAAATACGCCAGACTCTATGGTTTTGGTCAACCGACAGGGATTGAGTTAGATGAAGAAAGCAAAGGGTTGATTGCCGATGATGCTTGGAAAAGACTTAATTTTGACGATTGGGGCTGGACTGTTGGGGATACGGTGAATATGTCTATTGGCCAGGGCTTTACCAGTGCCACACCGTTACAGATCGCCGTCATGTTTAGTGCGATCGCCAATGATGGTTATAAAGTTAAACCCCATTTAGTCCAAACCGCTGAACAATCAGCAAAAGTTAGTCTTAATCTCAAACCCACCACCATTGCCACGATCCAAAAAGGATTGAGAGCGGTGGTTGACGGTGGCACGGGAACCAAACTCAACTCCCCCAATATTCCCCCAGGGGCGGGAAAAAGCGGTACCGCCCAGGCTCCTCCAGGAGATTCTCATACTTGGTTTGGCGCTTATGCTCCCTATGAAAAGCCGGAAATTGTCGTGGTGGCCTTTCTCGAACATTCTGGCGGTGGCGGTGGCTCGAAGGCGGCACCTTTAGTGAGGCAGGTAATGGAAACTTATTTTAAACCAAAGATTAAACCGCAGCCAAAGAACTGAGGTAGGGAGATAGGGAAGTAGGGAAGTAGGGAAATAGGGAAATAGGGAAATAGGGAAATAGGGAAATAGGGAAATAGGGAAATAGGGAAATAGGGAAATAGGGAAATAGGGAAATAGGGAAATAG
>JBJOPG010000196.1:0-8410 GCA_046050865.1 Cyanobacteriota bacterium | reverse complement strand
CAGAAAGATCATTCGTGGAGCCGATAATCGCCGCCATCGTTTGTCTTTTAATCAGGTTTAATCTGGTATCTCCCATTTTTAAATCTGCTTCTTCTTGATTGTTGTCTTGATAAATTAATTCAAAGCCTAAGATTTTTTGATAAAAGTCGATACAGGATTCGTAATTATCAACTAAAAGTCTTGTTCCTCGAAAATTCAAGTTCATAGGTCGGATAGTTTTTAACGTTATCTTTTTTGAATATAGAAGAAAAATTAGTAAAGCGATCACACTCCTATTATTTAGCTTTTAAAATCTTCATTGGTGTTTATGCTCTAAAGGTCAGGCTGTTGCTCAAAAGCTGTTCTTTTCAACCTTGCGAACTCGTTGTCACACCTCTAGCATTGATCGGCTAGCATAGGTTGTGGAAGATTTAACTTGTAGCTTGTAGCGAAATTTGTAGCGAAATGCAGATCAAAATTACCGCTGTTCCCCTCTCAATTGTCAGGTTTCTCATGATTGGGGTGATTTTTTTTACCCTAATGAGTGCGAGCATCCAAATAGGTAAGTATGTATTTAACTATCAAGATGATTGGCTGGATTTGTTTAATGTTGACCTCGAATTAAACTTTCCCACTTGGTACTCTGCCTTGATGATTGGCTTTTGTTCAATGCTACTCAGAATTATTGCCATCGGTAAAAAACGACAGGGCGATCGCTTTGCTCCCGACTGGCAATTATTATCTCTAATCTTTTGCTTGATGGCGATCGATGAAGTAGTTAGTATTCACGAAATTCTGATTATTCCTGAAATGAGTGATGCTCTGCATTTACCTAAGTTTCTCTATTCAGCTTGGGTAATTCCTGGCACAATTTTTGTTATCTGGTTTATTCGACGCTACGGTAATTTTGTCCATCGTCTACCCTCGAAATCTCGACAGCACTTTGTTCTAGCTGCTTGTACTTATGTTGCGGGAGCATTAGGGATGGAAATGGTTGGTAGCTATGTTGCTAAATCTCTCAGTCAGCAACACATTATTTATGGTCTGTGTACTGTGGTGGAAGAGTTTCTAGAATTGACGGGCACGGTCATGTTTATCTATGCCTTGGTCTATTATCTAGGTCAATGGGTTCGCCAGTTAGATCTTCAGATCGATATTCTAATCCCTTCCTTAAAATCTGAGCAGCAGCAGATCAAACAAGATTAAGTGCAACTTCAATAGCACACTAGAAGGTTACAAAAAACAACTTCATCTTAGCTTCATAAAACACCTCTTTTGATTAAGAACAGGTTAACAATTATTGCAAATGCCTACTATTGTTCTCTTTTCAAGAATATTTTAGGGATAGCTAACTTACTTACTTTATTCGAGTCAAAGTATCGCAACTGCTCATAGCTTATAGGTTCTATCTAGCAATCTTTTTTGCTTCTTGGATCTTCCTAGACTGAAAAAAAATTTAAAGTTTTCATCAAGGTGCAACTTAGGTAAACTTGCACCATTTAAAAAGGTGTAACCTTTTTTGTAGAGAGTTTAACGCAGATTTTGAATTGCCGTGAGCTATTAAATGTAGCACAATTAGAACTTTTGCTTTGGCAGATATTACTTCTTTTATCTTTTTTATTCTTTAAACTCTTTTACAAAATTACTTAGTTACTACTTAATTGGCTTAACATTACATGGAAGTGAAGTATCATGTCTTCTTTTTCACGCAAGTTTTCTGAGTTCATCAAATCACCAGATTATCCCGATTCTAGAGCGATCGTGTTTATTGATTCCCGTGTTAGTCGCTGGGACGATTTAGTTCAACAAGCAACACCAGAAGTTCGAGTTATCGTTTTAGGGTTGATGGATGATGGTGTGAGCGCAATTACCCAAATATTAAATTCTAGTTTTTGTCGAGAAGTCTACCTCGTAGGCTCAGGTTCTCCAGGCTGTATCTATTTAGGGAATAGTGAGTTGAGTTGGAACACGCTAATTCAACATGAGTCTGAGCTACAAAGTTGGTTTTGCCGTCTAGGTCTAGATGCCGAATCTACGGCACCATACCCCCAGGTGAATTTATCTGGTTGTAATGTGGCGATGGGAGATGTGGGAGCAGAATTTATGAGCAAGCTAAATCTAATCACCGGGGCAGCGATCGCTGCCTCGACAGATGTGTACAGTAGTAAAGTTTTTCAGCCTCAATAGTTAAAGTAAAAACTAAAGAAACCAACCATAGGAATGTAACCCTTGTCCCAGTAAGTTTACTCCTAAATAACATACCCAAACTACCACAAAGCCGATAGCAGCCAAGATTGCAGGTTTTCTACCTTGCCAACCACGAGTAATCCGTGAGTGAAGATATGCCGCAAAGACTAACCAAGTAATAAATGCCCAGGTTTCTTTTGGGTCCCAACTCCAGTAGGAACCCCAAGCTTCATTTGCCCATACTCCCCCGGCAATGATGCCAATGGTTAGGAGAGGAAAGCCCAGCCCAATTACCCGATAGCTAATATTATCCAAGGTATCGGCTAGACTCAATCTTTCAGGGGAGAGGGTGACGACGGCAGTTTGGGGTAAGTCAAGTACTGCTGTATTATTGCTGCTGCTATAAGCATTATCCTGAACGTTACTAGCATTACTAACGACGGGTTGGGTGGTTTTTGCCTTAACGCGATCGCGAAAACTACCAGTGCCCACGGAACTTCCTTTCAATTCGACTTTCTGACCACGGGTGACAATTAAAAAGCCAATGGCGATCGCACTGCCTACCATCAGAGTGGAATAGCTCAACATCATCACACTAACGTGCATCATTAGCCAATTAGATTTCAAGGCAGGGACTAAGGGAGCGGACTCCTGCATCTCCAACGGTAAGCTAAGGGCAGCAAAGGCAGTAATCCCCATCGCTACTGGACTAGTGACAACCCCCACCAAGCGGCTACGGCTCATTCTTTCTGCCACAAAATGAATGGTAGTGACACCCCAAGCTAAAAAGAACAAAGATTCATACAAGTTACTGAGGGGAAAATAACCCGCTTCAATCCAGCGAGAACCCAGCAGAGTAGCCATACAAAGATTGGCGATCGCCATACCTGTGGTACCTAAGGTAGCCATGAAAGGTAGGTTAGGAAAAGCCGCCCCAACCCAATAGATCAGCATGGTTACTAGCAACACTGCAAAAGAAGTATTGTCTAAGAAGCTTTCGAGAACAATTAAATCCATAGTTTTTATAGTCTTGGTTACAGATGGTCAAGATTGGATCAGTATGTTAAGTATATTTTTAAATATCTCTATTACTTTATTGTAAAAACAAATCAATAGTCCAGGGAATCATTCTTGCTGAGGATTGAGCGATCGCTGATAAGCAAAGTTTTGATAACACTTAATTTCATTTTTGCGATCGCACCACCTTAAAAGTGAGGCTATCTGGGAAGAATATCAAAATTTATTAATATGACTTTCCCGTTCACCCGCTACTAGATGCCTTTTGGGATCATTGGCTCAATTTTGTCGGTGTGCAACGAGTTTGTTAGACCATAACTCACACGCCATCTTGCTCTACTTAAACGCTTCAATCGTAACCAAACCACCTTCGATAGCCTGAATTCGCAAATCGTAGCCTCGCAGTAGCTGCATTCCAATCAATGGAACTGTTTCTGATTCATTAATATAAATCTCACGGTACTGCCCATCCCAAATCACAAGCCCGATATAAACTTCAAACGTGCAGAAAGTCCCATCGCCTAATGTCGCAGCATCTCGCCCCTGCCAACTAAACCCCAATGTTGAAATCATGTCAGATGGCAAGGTGAGAAATCCCGAAAAACCTGTATCAATTACAGTGTTAACCATCTGAGTTATCTCATTGTTTTTGACCGCGATCGCCAACGTCGCCTCACACCCTTGATTTACGCGACCTTGCATCATGGTTTTGTTCTCAAACTTCGTGCCCCAAAGTGATCGACTGCTGAATGACCAATACGAACGAACCAAGTCTGAGCATCGGGCATTCTTGCCGAGAGATGTTTTGATGCCGTCAACAAATCATCTGCTATTTCAAAGGCTCCGGTTTCAATATCGATCGCCACAATCTTGCCATGATTACCTTCTTCGACTTGCAATCGAATCTGAGCTTCATAGAGTGCATCGCCTCGTTGAGCAAACTCTTCTTTGCTATAGCGGGGTTGTCGAACTGTCATAAGTTTGACCTCGTTTTAACAGGTATCCTTTCATTTTAACTATCTGTGTAGCAGGTCTGTTGTGTGTTTGTTCAACTTCATGGGTGTACCCATATCCCGTACTTAAAGAAGCGATCGATAACTCGCGGTATAACGACCCAGCCGACCGGATGCAAATAACCTTGAAAACTTAACCAACCAGCTTGTGGCTTTCCGGTGCAGCGACTTGGTTATGCCTCTGACTGCTCGGATGGCAACTGTGACTGAATAAAGCTGTATCCACTATCAATTGTCAACTGACAAATCCCAACCAAAATCAAGTTTTATAGCCATAATCCGCTTCTCCTGCAAAACTTCTACCCGCTATAAAGGCTTAAATTATTCTAATGCTAACTTCTAGATAATGGGCTTTTGGGTGCATCCTTATCGAGATCTAAGCGGCATAACTATCATTACGCCTGATGTGAATTAGCTTCGTTCTACTGAACTAGTCCATAGCTTCTAGCTTCTAGCGATTTCTCCATTACGTAATTGATGAATATTTCGCCTCGACAAGTTATCTTCTGCTCTCTAACGATTGAAAACCCCATGCGTTGAAAAAATGGTTTTGCTGTGATGCTCGCTTCAGTAACTAGACGGCTAATCCCCAAGTCTAATGCTTTTGTTTCGATCGCTTGATAGATTTGTCTGCCCACTCCACAACCTTGATAGTTTTTGTGGCAATAAAAGCAGTCGATATGACCATTAAGCTCTAACTCTCCGAATCCAGCAATCACACCTTCATCGTCAGCAACATAGGTGAATCGATTTGAGCAGATTTTTTCCCATTCTCTGAAGTAAATATTGTCAGGTGCCCATGCTTCAACTTGATTCCTTGAGTAATCGCGGATATTTATTTCGCGTACTGTTTCATGGAATAATCGTGCTAATTTTTCTGCGTCTTGTTTTTCAAACAACCTTATTTTCATAGGAACGCTCTGTTTTAATTTGGGAGAAGCGATGTCTTTACTTGCTATGGTTACATCAGTTATTTAACTACTGCCCAGATACAATAGAAAGGCTTCTTTCGCCATAGACATAAATGATTAAAAAAATACTTTCTTGGTTCGGGTTGGCATTATTTACAGTTTTATTATCATTTACCGTACGGTCAAATGCGATCGCCGATACTCCCAAACACTACACAGATTTAGAATTTGAGCCTTTACCAGAGATTGAGTTACCTGAGTACGCCAGATATGAACTAGATAATGGAATGGTGGTCTATCTAGTGGAAGATCGAGACTTACCCCTCATTAGTGGTACGGCAATTATTCGCACTGGTTCGCGGTTTGAACCTGCTAATAAAATTGGTTTGGCTGAGTTAACAGGGGCAGTAATGCGCAGTGGTGGCACGCAAAAGCATCCCGCCGGGGAGTTAAATACCATTTTGGAACAAAAGGCTGCTAGCGTGGAAGCTGGTATCGATAATAGTTCTGGTAACGTTAGCTTTAGTACTCTCACCGAAGACCTAGAGACGGTATTTCCCCTCTTTACCGAAGTCTTGCGTCAACCTGCCTTTGCTCCTGACCAATTGGCGATCCTCAAAAACCAACAACAGGGATCAATCGCCCGCCGTAATGATGATCCTGAAGCGATCGCCAGTCGTGAATTTAATAAAGTTATTTATGGGGAAACTAGCCCCTATGCTCGCACCATTGAGTATGACACCATCAATAATATCTCTCGCCAAGATGCAATCAGCTTTTATCAAACCTATGTGCGACCTGAAAATATCATTCTCGGTATTGTGGGAGATTTTGCTACAGAGCAGATGATTGAACGGGTACAAAATGCTTTTGGCAATTGGCAGGTAAATACGCCTCCTGCGGCATTAGAACCCCCCTCCGCAACTCAAAAATATCACCAGGGAATTTTTGCCATAGATCGTCCTCAGCAAACTCAAAGTAATGTGCTTTTAGGTCATATTGGTGGTCGTTTTGATAGTCCTGACTATCCTGTCCTAAGCGTTTTGAATGGTGTGCTTAATGGTTTTGGTGGACGATTATTTAATGAAGTGCGATCGCGTCAGGGTCTAGCTTATAGTGTGTATGCTTCCTGGAATCCTAGCTATGACTATGATGGTATGTTTATGGCTGGGGGACAAACCCAAACCAAAAATACGGTTCCCTTTATTCAATCAGTGACCAACGAGATAAAGAGGTTGCGTAATGAACCAGTTACAGAACAAGAGTTAGCCAATGCCAAAGAGTCAATTCTCAATTCTTTTGTGTTTAACTTCCAAAATCCTAGTCAGACTTTATCTCGCTTGATGCGTTACGAATATTTTGATTATCCTGAAGATTTTATTTTTACATATCAGGACGAAGTTCAAAATACTTCCAGAGAAGATATCCAAAAGGCTGCTCAGAAATATCTTCAGCCCGATCAGCTAGTGACTCTGGTAGTGGGTAATGTTAAGGGGATGAATCCTCCTCTAAGTAATTTGGAGGAAGAAATCAGTCTAGTTGATGTTTCAATTCCCCAGCCAGCTAAAAGTTAATTCCATTAAATTGTTTCTGGTAAGGGCGAACGACCGTTCGCCCTTACGATGTCATACAGGGGTTATACAGAGACTGATACTGTCTCTTTCGACTTTTCTTGAGACTGAGGTGCAGATTCTTCAGGCTGTGGAGTACGCTTAATTTCTAAATGCAAAGCGGGGTTGATGGTGATTAGTCGTGCTCCTCTTCCTTGGGTGAAATAGTTCCAAGCCCACTGAATCATCACGATTAGCTTATTATCAAACTCAATGAGGTAGTAGATATGAGCAAATACCCAAATAATCCAGGCGATAAAGCCAGAGAAGCAAGCAAAATTGAGATCGGCAACGGCTTTGTTTTGACCAATTACCGCCATGCTACCTAGATCTTGATAGCTAAAGGGTTCAACCTTCACCCCAATTACTCTTTTAGCGATTAAATCTGCTACATATTCTCCTTCCTTCATTGCCACAGGGGCAACTCCCGGTAAAGGACGTTCTCCTTGATGAGGGAAGTTCGCTAGATCTCCAATGACAAAGACATCGGGATAATCTTTGATGCTCAGGTCAGATTCCACAACCACCCGACCAACGCGGTCTAATTCTGCCCCAGTGCGATCGGCTAACACCTTACCCATAAAAGATGCTTTAACTCCTGCCGCCCACAGAATCGTGTGAGCATTAACGGTTTGGGAGGTTTCACCTTGACGGTAAGTTACAGAATTATCGGCAATATTGGTAACTAAAGTTTTGGTTTGAACATCTACCCCCAACTTCTCTAGGGATTTTTGCGCGGCGACGGAACACTCTTCGGGATAGGGCGGTAAAATTCGCTCCATTCCCTCAAATAAGAAGACTTTGGCTTGAGTAGTATCAATATCGCGGAAGTCATCTTTAACTGATTGATGGGCAATTTCGGCGATCGCTCCAGCCAATTCTACTCCCGTAGGGCCGCCGCCAACCACGACAAAGTTTAATAGAGCTTGACGCTTTTCAGGGTCAGCTTCATTCTCTGCTGCTTCAAAAGCCGTAAAGATCCGACGACGCATTTCTAGAGCATCCTCGACGGTTTTCAACCCAGGAGCATCATCCTGCCATTGATCGTTGCCAAAATAATGATGACTGACTCCTGTTGCGACGATCAGAGCATCATAATCCAAGGCTTCTCTCTCTTCTAAATAAACCTTCTTGGCATTGGGATCGATATCTACAACCTTATCTAATAAGACCTGAGTATTTTTATGTTTACTCAAAATCATCCGCAAAGGAGAAGCGATATCAGCGGGAGACAAAGTACCTGTAGCTACTTGGTAGAGTAACGGTTGAAATAGATGAAAATTACGCTTATCAATCAAGGTGACTTTAACAGGAGCATCCTTTAAAGATTTAGCTGCATAGAGTCCGCCAAAACCACCGCCGACTATTACTACATGAGGAAGGTCTGTCTGCTTGACTTGAGTGTTTTTCATAGAAAAATTTGGGTAATTTTAGAAGTTAGTATTACTGCTCTTAATAAAAAATTTGCTTATAGGATGAACAATTAAATGAACTAAAAATTGTTTCCTGCAATTATATACTAATATTAACTTCTGTAAACTAGAGTCAAGAATGTTCGGTTTTTCAGTTTAAGCCGAATAACCTATCAAAGTTCTCAATACTATATGTAGCTTCTTTTAGCCGCTAATGGTGTAGCTAGAACGACAAAATCTAATACATATTACTAATAAATTCCATAAGGGTGAGCAATCAC
>JBJOPG010000195.1:0-9277 GCA_046050865.1 Cyanobacteriota bacterium | reverse complement strand
TGGATTCCCCAAAAGCTGGACTTGACTCAAGATGTTACTGATTATTGGAATTTAACTAAAGAAGAGCGTCGTGCTTATGATGGCATCTTAAGTTATTTAACCTTTTTAGATTCGGTACAAACCTGTAATATTCCCCATATTAAAAGCTGTGTTACAGCTCCAGAAGTCAGTGTCTGTATGGCAGAACAGATTTCTCAAGAGGGCATGCATAATCAGAGTTATCAGTATATTATCGAAACTGTAATTCCAGGCGATCGCCGTAGCAGCGTTTATGAATTTTGGCGTACTGATCAGATTCTCTCTGATCGTTGTGAGTTTATCGCTTCTATCTATCAAAAGTATGTAGATAATCCTACTTCAGAGAACTATTTTGTCTCCTTACTCGCCGACTATTTACTGGAAGGAATTTATTTTTATAACGGCTTTATTTACTTCTATAATCTAGCTTCAAGGATGCTGATGCCTGGTAGTGCGGATATCTTCAAAATGATCAATCGCGATGAACTCTCCCATGTTCGGCTCTATCAAAAACTACTGCCAGAAGCGATGCGGCTATTTCCCCACTCCGTTGAGCAAATTTACGAAATGTTTGATACCGCAGTGCAGCACGAATGTCTGTGGACAAATCATATTGTCGGCGATAGCGTACTGGGTATTACGGAAGGAAGTACAGAAGATTATACAAAATATATGGCAAATATGCGTTTGCGTGCCATTGGTTTGGAACCTCTATACATGGACGAAAAATACAACAAGAGTCCTTATCGGCATTTAGAAAAATTTTCCGATACTAAAGCAGAAGGTCATACTAAAGCCAATTTCTTTGAGGCTGGCGTTACCAGTTACGTTTCTCGTATTCGTTAGATACACTTTGGTTTTGTTTGGGAAAGGGGAAAAGGGAAAAGGGGAAAAAGCAGTACCTCATGGTTCTGGGAAAAGCTATATTTGAATTTTTACCTTCAATAGTGATTAGAAAATTACTCACAAAAAAGCGATTGCGCTGCGCGCAGCCTTCGGATCGCCTTACTGTAGTTTTCAAATATGGGCGATCGCATTAGTATTAATCTAATTTCTGAACTTATCGCGATCGCCTTGCTGTAGTTTTTGGGCGATCGCTATTCCTAGAATCGGACTGACTATTCTTCAGGTAAATCGTTAGCGCCTGTTAAATGCTCGATGATTACTTCTAATTTGGCATCTAAGCGATTGAATCTATGTTCTGTATTTTGTTCTAGTCGAGTAATTCTTGACTTGATTTCATCCAAGTCTTCTTCGATTGCTTCAAAAGATGAAGATATTCGTCCTTTTGGCTCTACATCTAACTCTATAGTTTTCAATCTTTGCTGTAGATTAGCAATTTTTCGATTGTGTTCGTTGATTTTCTTATTTTGTTCGCGTTCTTGTTCGTCCATTCGCTATACTTTACTTAAGTTTTTAGCTTTGGAAGTCTCCTGACAGCAAATCTTTAGAGGCTTTTTTTTAGTTTATACCAAGTAATAATTGATTTACAGCGGTTTTCAATTGGATAGACTACGTTTTTGATTAACTAGTTTTTAGCTCTTAGCTTTTAGCTCTTAGCTTTTAGCTCTTAGCTCTTCGCTCTTGATTTATAGGTTCTACTCAACTGCAAAGCGCTGTAAGCGATCGCCATAATCTTCAAAAAAAGCGATCACAAAACTCATAACAAAATTATTATTAAATAAATTCCACTTTTCCTTTAATATCGTCTGGTTCTACCCATTCCCAAATCAAAGTTAGCGTATTGATTATTTCACCAACAGTCCTGCTTTTTTGACGACAATATACAATTCCAGAATGAGAAACACCAGCTTGATGTAACCTCAAAAAATCATCATCTTGAGTAAAAGTTACTCTTTGTTCTATGAGTGCAAATGCAACTTGTTCTTGATCAGATGCGCTAATTAAACCAACTTCCGAAGTTGTAGTAACATCTATTCCTCTTATTCTTAATCCATTGGCGATCGCATTACTGATATTTTCATCTAAATGAAACTTAATCCTATCTTGCATTTCGCTCTTTTAGTTTTCGCTCAAGTATTGAAGGGGTTTTTGCAGCTAACTCTTGAGCAAAAGTTTCACTATCTCTAATATTTTGCCTGATTTCTTCTAAATGATCGTAATAATAAGATAATGCAGCATATATATTAGCTAAGGTGATACTGGGGTAATGATAAACAATCTCATCCGCAGAGACTCCCATCATCTCATGCCAAATTACTATATCCTGTACCCGAATACGATGCCCAGCAATTCGAGGTTTTCCACCACAAACCCCAGGAGTAATTTCTATGTGTTGAGTTACTGATGTTGAAGACACTATATTTTATCTACTGTTCGGTTGTTGTAATATCTATTTTACAAACTCTAGAAGCCTTCGCAATGCTCAAATCTTTGCTTTTTGTATCAGCGATCGCCTCACTGTAGTTTTTAAGTATGGGCGATCGCTATCTCCAAGTATTATCATCAATTGGATTAGATAATCAATGATAGGCTTATCACGGAGTAAGTTATGACTACAATCTTCCATTTGTCGCAATTTGGCATTGCTGGGCATTGCATAAATAAGGGATGAATTAGAGAATTAAAATGAAACGGTTGATTGTATGCAAAGCAAATAAAATGTCCTGAGTGCAAGTCCGAACACATTCGTAAAAACGGTATGAGAAGAGGAAAGCAGAATCATATCTGTGTTAATTGTGATCGCCAATTTGTAGAAAATCCCAAAATTGCTCGCGGTTATAGTGATGAAATCAGAAAAATGTGCTGTAAAATGTACCTGAATGGTATGGGATTTCGGGGAATAGAAAGAGTTTACAGGAGTTCACCATACAACAGTCATAAATTGGGTTAAACAGGTTGGAGAGTTGCTCCCAGATGCTTATGACCCTGAAACAACACCTGAAGTAGCTGAGTTAGATGAACTTGAAACCTTTGTCGGTAGTAAAAAGACAAAATTTCCTAAAGGATACCGCTTCGCATATGGCTTTGGACCGCAGTAGATCATTTCAAACCGTGTATTTTGGGTTGGGTTTTAGGAGATCGTAGCTCTAAAACGTTTGAGCCACTTTGGAAAGTCGTTGAAAAATGGAAGTGCTATTTCTACGTGACGGATGGCTGGAAAGTCTATCCAGGCTTTATTCCTGATGGAGACCAAAATCATCTGTAAAACCTACATGACGAGGGTTGAAGGTGAAAAGACTCGACTCAGACACTATCTCGCTAGGTTACATCGCAAGACTCTTTGCTACTCCAAGTCCGAAACAATTTTGAAGCACTCGATCAGATTGTTAATTCATTACCTGAAATTTAAAGATGTGCCTATTCCCTAACGATTCATCCCGTAATTCAGCAATGCCGCGACAAGAAATAACTGTTATTTTTTAAGTGTCTGAATGTTGTATGGCAATTGTCTTAGTCTAAACTAAAATACTTAACGTCAGTTCACAGAAAGACAGTTAAAGGTTTAAGCTAGCTTTAAGCTTTTTAGCTGACTCCAAACTCAAGTTGCTTATAAACTGATTATTTGAAGCTATTCAATGGTTTCAAAGGATTTAATCATCTTTTCCACTGTGGGTAGATAATCATCGTAGCTTTCTGGTATGGCAGTATAGGTAATTACATAGGCTCGATTTCCGTTAACTGACCAGGTTTGCATTCTTTGTACAGTATTACCGTTTTCTTCTCCGTGGTAAATAATTTGTCGTCCTTCGTTTGTCCCTAAAGTAATACTTTGAGCTTTGCCAATGGTCGGGTCGGAAAGCTGCTTAATCTCTGCCAGGGACTGCTCCGTATACTCAGCTAAAGCCAATTTTTGGGGCAGATCTTCGACTAAAACACTGACTTGTTCTTTAAACTGATCTGCATCATTTTCTAGGGGAGAGGAAAATACGACCCCTGTTGCCCAAAAGTCGTCACGATTTTCTTTCGACCAGTTTTGCGGATAATCAACCCGAAAGCCTTGATTGTAATTTGCATAGAGGGACATTTTGATTTTTGGTCTTTCTGCTTTCTGCTTAATTGCGATCCAGCCCCCTAACCCTATTAGCATTGCCAACAAGCCCAGGAACCAAGGCAAGATTTTCGGCAATGTTTGAGGGAATACTTTCGGTAAGATTTTAAACTTAGATCTGGAAGACTTGGAAGACCTTTTGATTGTGCGACTTGAGGCGGGCTTGGGAACTAGTGAGACTAGGGCATTAGAGGCAAATGGCACCCCATTTGTGTTGTTGACTACTTGAATTGGAACTGGAGTTGGCGTTGTCGATTTGTTGTTTTGAGGGGGAACTGGAGGGTAGAGCACCACAGATTCTCCCGGGATATTGGAGCTTGGTGGGGATTGGGACGGTGTTGCTTCTGGTTTAGTCTTGGGGATAATTTGGGTTTCTTTATTGTTATTTTGCGCCGCATCTAATTGTTTTAAGTCTGACAAGACAGCCCCAGCGGAAGCGTATCTTTCTTGATGACGATAGCGCACCATCTGATCCAGCAAATCCAAAAAACGGGGCTGATAATGAACTCGTGGATTGAGTTTTCGCCGCCAAATTATTTCCCCATCATCATCAATTGGTAACTCCCTGGGTTCTACTCCTGTCAAGGCTTGGATGGCAATCACCCCTAAAGCGTAAATATCGCTATAAAACCCCGGACGACCCATCATTTGTTCCATGGGCATATAGGATTTAGTCCCTACCGCTACGGTTTGTTTCACCTGTCCCGCCGCATCAATAATTTGGGTGCTGACCTGCTTAACTGAGCCAAAATCAATCAGGATAATCCGATTATCTTGACGACGACGCATCAAGTTGGAAGGTTTGAGGTCACGATGAATCACGCTATTTTGTTGCACAATTAGCAGTACTTCCAACACATCTTGTAACATGGCCACTGTTTTGACCTCCGACCAAGGCTGACCAGGTAAAATCTCTTGGCTTAAATCATGTCCCTCAATTAATTCTTGAACCAAGAAAAATTCCTGATCCTGTTCAAAATAAGCCAATAATCGAGGAATGCGATCGCAATGACCCAAGCGGTTCATGATCTCTGCTTCTCGATTGAATAGCTTACGAGCTATGGTTAAGGTCTGAGGATTAGTGGTTTTAGGCTTAAGCTGTTTAACGACACATTGGCTATCAAAGCACTGCTGATCTTGAGCTAAAAAAGTGACTCCTACACCACCTCTTCCTAGTTGCCTAACGACGTAATAACGTCCCTGAATAGTCTGTCCTACAAGATTGTTATCCATCGACACAATTGTCTAAAAGAATTGTCTAAAAGAGGGTTCACCAAGACTCCATAATTTTAATACCTACTTCACCCTCACGGGTGTTTAGATTCAAAGCCTAAACTGTCAATTGCTTTGCTCAGGCTCTTTAAAGAGAAATTTGTGGGTTTTTGTTTTTGCTATTAATTTTGCTTATTTTTGACTCTCATTATAGGCATTGTGAGGAATTTTCCCCTCATCCTGTGAAGTTAGCCAATTATCTAAAGCTAGCTGATTACGTCCCGCTTTTTTCGCTTTATACAAAAGATTATCTGCTGTTTCAATTATAGTACTGCTTGCTTGTTTTGAATGAGGAATTTTAGTTGCAATCCCGATACTTAGGGTGACGATGTTACTAACTTGAGACTGGCAATGTGGTAAACCCTTTTGGGTCAATTGTCGCACAATTCTGTGGGCGAGAAATAAAGCACCAGGAGCATTGGTATGGGGCAAAATCAGGGCAAATTCTTCTCCTCCATAACGAGCGACAAGATCCGCTGGTCTTCTGGTAGATTGTTGAAGTATCTGAGCTACTTGTTTTAAGCAGCGATCGCCCTGCTGATGACCATAGGTATCGTTATAGGCTTTAAAATAGTCGATGTCGCAGAGAATTAAAGATAGAGGTTGTTGTTCCCTGGCGAGTCTTTGCCACTCCTTATCTAAAACTAAATCAAAATAACGCCGATTAGCAATTCCTGTTAGTCCATCTAAAATAGCTAGCTTTTGCAGTTTCTGATTTGCGGTTTGTAGTCGACAACAAAGCTGTGACTGTTGGATTGCTACGGTTACTTGAGTGATTAAGTGTTGGAGAAAACTGATTTCCCAATCTTGCCATCTGCGAGTTCCTCTGATGTTGTAGGCGATTAACAGCCCCCATAGTCCTGACTTTTGTTGGTTAGTAGCCTGATTTTCACTGGTTCCTAGGGTCAGATCTTCGGTATCATCTCCCGATTCTTCTAGCCGAATTGGTAAGATCAAATATGAACGAATAGACTGAGGTGCAACTACCTGTAATGCTGGTGTTGGTTGGGCATAAGTATCTGCCACTGCTTGGATAGAAGTAGATTGGGAGAAAGTTGAGTGCAGGGAAGATAAGTTAACTGCATCCATAAATTGTTTAATGGCCAGTTGGTCAAATTGAGCATCAATAGATTGAGAAACTACGGCAGTTTCACTCATTGTCTCAGCCTCATGACGATAAATCAGCACTTGATCGCTGTGCAGAAATTGCTTAATTTCCGTCGCTGTGGTTTTAAGAATCGACTCTAAATCAAGGGAAATACGAATCTGGTCAACCATTTTTTTCATCAGCACTTGCTGGTGATGATTGAACCTCTGGCTCTGCCTAGAGATCGCATATTTAATAGTACGAATTAAGGTTTTGGCTCTAAGCTCTGACTTGCTCAAACAGTCTTGAGCGCCGTGCTGTAGCATCTGTAATGCTTGGTCTAAATTTTCAGTAGGGGTGAGAATGACTATCGCTAATTGGGGTGCCTGTTGCTTGAGAATATCTAAACTATTGATTCTAAATTTACTAGTATTTTCTGCTTCATACAGACTGAGTAAAATTGCATCGAAATTATCTTGAGAAAGGATTTCAAGTGCAGCTTCTAAATTTTCTATCTGATGTATATTAAAATTTGTTTTTTGTTTATCACTTAATAGGTTTCTAATTAACTCAACATCAGTCAAGTCGTTTTCTACCAATAAGAGCTTTAAAGTTTCGTTTTTCACTACTCTTCCACTTTTTGTTTATTCTCAATAACCTAAATATTTACTTATGGAAAATCACGATTACTGTTTATTGATACTTATCAAAAACACTTTTATCTATCAGTTCTAAATCTCATAGCTCACTAAATATCCATCAAAATCATTTGAATGCATAAGTGCAAACGAATTTGAACCATTGTGAAAAGTTTACAGTGGCTAATATCGGAAAATATGAAAATTAGTAACAACGACTACGAAATTAAGAAAAATCAAGACTTTTCAGTCAGTAATACTGCTTTTTTTAGCAAATATATTAAAAAATTATTAAAACACAAAAAAAGAGGAAAATTCTCCTCTTTTAAGTAAAAACAACTAGAAAAATACGACATTATGCTGAGTTGCTTATTCTTCGGCCTCAGCTTCCACTTCTTCTGCTTCTAGAGGAGGAACAGGTGCCACAGCAGCGATCGCATCATCTTTGTCTAACCGTTGAACCCTTACCCCCGTTGCATTACGAGACTGTAGGGAGATGGCATTGACTGCCTGACGAATCATGATACCGCGATTGGTGACAATCATCAGTTCATCTTCGGGATTAACGATATCGATCGCCACTAGTCGATCATCTTTGGACTTGAACTTAATCGCTCTAACCCCCATCCCGGCACGATTTTGCAGACGAAACTTACCGATTGGTACCCTTTTGCCATAACCATTTTTGGTGATTGCTAATAACCAAGGGCCTTGGTCGATCCCTTCTGCTACCAATTCTTCGGCACCGTCATCTTCGTCTTCATCATCAACACTGGTATCGATGGTGGCCACAATCTGGGCAGGAATGATATCCATGCTAATAAGCTCGTCATCTCCCTTGAGTCGCATGGATTTAACCCCCTTGGTAGATCTCCCCAGAGGACGCAATTGTTGGCTATTGGTTTTAAAGTGGATTGCCATGCCTTTGCGGGTACCGATAATGACACTATCTTCATTAGTTGCCAAGCGCACCCAACGGAGTTCATCCTCCTCCTGCAACGAAATCGCAATGAGACCGTTGGAACGAATGTTAGCAAAAGCTGATAAAGCAGTTTTTTTAATATTGCCCTTGCGGGTCAACATGATCAGATACTCATCTTCTGTAAACTCACTCACCGCAATCATCGAGGTTACTTTCTCAGATTGGGAAACAGGGAGCATCTGAATGATGGGAATCCCCCTTGCCGTCCTTGAGGTAGCAGGGATCTGATAGGCAGGGAAAGAATAGACTACACCGCGATCGCTAAAGAACATGACTGTATCGTGGTCACAGCAGGTCATGAAATGTTCAATCCCATCGTTTTCCTTCATTTTTGCTGCCGCTTTGCCCCTGGTGGCACGGCTTTGAGCTTCAAAGGTACTGACTGGCATGCGTTTAATGTAGCCCTGTTCTGTCAGCAATATAACTGACTGCTCATTGGCAATCAGGTCTTTGTCGAGTAAATCTCCTTCTCCCTGAACAATCTCAGTGCGACGAGGGGTGGCATGGAGGTTTTTGATCGTGGTTAATTCCGACTCAATTATTTCTTCAATGCGCTCTTTGCGTGCCAAAATGTCGATAAGGTCGGCAATCTGGGTCTGGAGATCTTCATGTTCTGCCTGAATCTTTTCCGCTTCTAAAGCCGTCAAACGACGGAGCTGCATTTGCAGAATGGCATCGGCTTGGGTTTGGGATAGACCAAATCCCTCCTCTAATTCAATTTTAGCGGTAGCTGTATCCGCTGCCCCCCGAATCAGCCTAATAATGGCATCAATGTTTTCTAGAGCAATTAATAAGCCTTGTAATAGATGATCCCGCTCCTCAGCTTTGCGTAATTGATAACGAGTTCTTCTGGTGATCGCCTCAACCCGAAATTCGAGAAATACCTCCAGAAAACGCCGAATTGTAAGTAGTTGTGGGTCATTGTTGACCAACGCCAACATATTTGCCCCAAAGTTACTCTGAACCGCTGTTTGTTTATAGAGATTATTCAGCACTACCCGAGGATAGGCATCCCGCTTGAGTTCGATTACAACCCGCATCCCATTGCGATCGCTTTCATCACGGATATCAGAAATTCCCTCGATTCGCTTATCGTTAACTAGGTCAGCAATTTTTTCAATCAGAGCAGCCTTATTGGTTTGGTAAGGTAGCTGGGTAATGATGATCGCTTCTTTGTCAGCTCTGCCTCGCTGTTGCAGGGTTTCAATTTCCGCTACTCCCCGCATAGTAATCGAGCCACGACCCGTAGTGTAGGCTTCCCTAATACC
>JBJOPG010000194.1:0-8512 GCA_046050865.1 Cyanobacteriota bacterium | reverse complement strand
AGGGGTTTGATTTGGGTGATATCCCAGCGACAGCTGGGGTGCGGAGAGGAAGTTCCATCGAGGAGACAATTAGGCACAATGTATTGTTGTAGGCAGCTAAAGTAAACTTCCTGTGCTTGGTCTAGGATTAACCCTAGACGTAGTTGCTGCCCCAGGGCGATCGCCGTCTCAATTCTGGCTACATCCACCCCTAAAGTATCTGGATTACCGTCGTATAGCAGTTGCCACAAAAGACGGACAATGGTTTGTTCCAGGATCAGTTTGACATCAGGAATATTGAGCCAGCACTCAAGATAATTGGCTTCTGTGGCAGTGGCTTTGAGTTCTGCTAGAGCACTATCAATGATTGTCTCGGCTTCGATCTCCTGCTCTAAAATCTTTGCGGTTTCAATACAGCGATAGGATAGTGCCACTTCTGCCGCTACTTTGAGTTCTTGGGGGACAGGCATTGATTCCCGTTGAAAAGCTGCCAGCATACTGTAATTTTCTCGATAAACTTGGGTATAAAGTTGATCGAGATGCTTTTTGGTTTGAGTAGTTAAGAGTCTGACGATGCGCTGTCTTTCTTCGGCAAAAAGATGTTGCAGGCTAAAGGAATGATCCCCCATTAAACGGTTCATGGTGAGGATTACCTGGGCAGCGCTGGCTTGTTTTAGCTCGTTAAATAGCTGTTGTTTTAGCTCTGTATAAGCCAACCGACCGTCAAATTCTTTAATACAGCAGTGGAAATCCCACCCCCCTAAGTGGAGTGCCGCAAAGACAAAATGCTTGCTTTCCCAGGTGATTTCTGAGGTGAGTTGAATTTGCCCCAAGGAAAGAGTCAAAGTACCCATCTGCTGCTTTTGGTAATCTAGCTGCTCAACTCCATAGCAGTAAATTCTTTCTTGAGGTTGATAATCGGTAAAGATGGAGCTGATGGCATAGTGCGCCGCCACTTGATGCAAATTCACCTGGGCGGGGGCAACTAAATCTTGAAAAACTTTTTTGCCATTACCAAAAGCCTCAACATTGCTGGGGGCTTGAGCGAGATAGCTGAGGAACTGTTCTTGGAGATCGACTCCGACTACTGCTCCCGCTAATTCCATCGCCCGTGTGGCATAACGCAGAATCTGCACCCCTTCAGGACGCGAAATTTCTTCAAAGAACCAACCGCAGCTAGTGTACATCAGTAACGTGTGGCGCTCCATTTCTAAAAGTCGCAGAGCATCAATCTGTTCTGAGGAGGACAACTCTTTTGCTTGATGAAGTAGTAAAAACTCGGTGACATTAGCTTGGGAGCGATCGCGTACCACCTGAATATATTCATTGCGAGCTAACCAAGGGTCACGGAAGAATTTACCGCCCATCTCTTCGTAAACTGTAATTAGGCGATCGCGTAGCCAGTCTAAGGCATTCCGCAAGGGTCTACGCCATTTTTGATGCCAACCACCGCCACCGGCGCAACCACAATCATCCTGCCAACGAGCAACCCCATGGGCACAACTCCAGGCTGTCACTGGTTTGAGTTCTACTTCCCAGGTAGGAGGACAAATACTCAGGTAATGAGCGTAATTAGTAACAGTCCAACCATGATGAGCAAATTTCTCACTCAGAGCATAAGCGACACACTTTTCTGTTCCGCCTTTATGATGACCAAAAGTTTCTCCATCCGTAGCCACACTAATTAACTGGGAAGAGCGATCGCTTCTGATAGCTTGTCCCAAGCGAGCTGCTAAGTTGTCAGCAGTAGTTAAAACATCGTTAAAGCCCATGTCACGCGAAATTGGGCCATCATAAAAGAAAATATCAATATAGCGTGAATCGCCCTTCACAAAACAGCGATAGGGACGGGTAGGATCAATTTGCTGTCCACCCACTTCAGACCATTTAGCCTCTGACCCATCTTCTGTAGCCATTACACGGCATCTTTTGGCTTGGGACGGAGCCAGAACGATAAACTTGATCTCTTCTTCAATTAAAGCTTCTAGAGTACAATAATCCACGGCGGTTTCCGCTAGCCACATTCCTTCGGGCTCACGACCAAAGCGATCGCGAAAATCGGCTTTTCCCCAACGAATTTGCGTAATCTTGTCCTGTTGATTGGCTAGGGGCAAAATAATATGGTTATAGACTTGGGCGATGGCGTTACCATGTCCTGACAATCGTTCACAACTTAGGCGATCGGCTTCTAAAATCCTTTGATAGACTGCGGGATCATACTGTTCTAACCACGACATTAAGGTCGCACCAATATTAAAACTGAGATACTCAAAATTATTAATGATCCCCACCAACTCTTGGTTATGATTCAGAATCCGGGCAAAGGCATTGGGGCGATAGCACTCGTGATGAATACGCTCATTCCAATCGTGATAAGGATGGGCGCTAGGTTGCCTTTCAATCTGATTGAGATAAGGGTTTTCCCTGGGAGGTTGATAAAAATGTCCATGAACCGTAACATAAACTCCCTGAGCCGTTTTTAGGGGGTCGCTCTCAACTTTAGTAGACATCGAACTAATAGCTGAGTGGATTGAAGAAGTTGAAACCATAAAAGAGTGTTCCCGAATAGTTTTGGATGGGTTAACAAATTGAATTCTGCCAATCAAATAAATTGCCTGAGATTTTGAAGAGAGAGGGTAAAAACCCAAGCATTAATCATGTTTTCGGCTTAATTGAGCTGTAGCGACTTATGTATATGTATTTCATTTAAGCTTAGTTTTTTCTGCTCAAGTTTGGTTTGTAAAGTAAATCTACAAACTTTAATCAAATACAACACAAGTCTCCGTGAAATAGTGGTCAAATGCTGACAATATCTATTAACTTTTTGGACAATTTAGCTAAAACTAACCTAGCTTAATTGAGTTTTTTCAAACTGTCTCTGGTTTAAAATTTTTTAAAAAAAATCATGAAAAAAGCCGCGAACTTGTTCAACAAGACTCCGCGACTTAAATAATTATGCCGATTTAGAAATTAAATCTATATTAAATCTATACTTTTGCTGGTTCTGTGGTTTTTGCAGTTAACTTCTCATAAGCCTCACGCATTTTCAAACCAACGAGAACTTGGAATAAACCTGTGCCATTTTTGGAACCAGGATAATCTCTATGCTTAAGCAACAGTTCAGTCATTTCACCGTAGTGGTCTGTGCTGGTATTACTTAGATGACTCTCAATGTAAATCATTTGTTCGAGGTTGCCAAACTCACCATCCACTTCAAGGATCGAAACTTCGTTATTGTAGAAACTGTCTGGGCCATAATACATCTTGATGCCTGGGATTGGACATTCAAGTTTACGTCCACAGGGTCGCCAGTGAATAGTTGAGCCTTGATCAAAGAGATAGACAGTATCGAAATTTTCCACCCCTTCTTTCTGAATTAGACGTACTCTGAGTAATTCGCTTTCTTTATCTTGGACTAACTGAGTTGGTAATACCTGAATTACCACGTCAGCAAACTCTCTTTGTACCTCGATGTAAGCTTTAAAATCGGGTTCCCTCGCCTTGATCGAAGCTAAGATATCTTCGTAGGTATGACCCCTTTCCGCCATATCCCGTTGAATTTTCCACTGAATTTTAACTTCGTCGCTAATGTCTAGATAAACACTGAAGTCCACTAGTTCTCTGACTCTCTGGTCGTATAGAGGATGCAATCCTTCAATTACAACCACTTTATTAGGCTCAATTCTTTCAGGAGGATCTAATTCACCAGTTTCATGGTTATAGATTGGCTTGTCGATCGCATTACCTTCTTTCAGCGACTTGATTTGCTCGTACATCAAGTCAAAATTGTTGGCTTGAGGATTTAAAGCTGTAACACCTGCTGCTTTTCTACCTTGGCGATCAAGACTATGATAGTCATCAAGACAAATCACCGTCATAAACTCTTCACCAAATAAATCGGTTAAACGGCGAAGAAAAGTTGATTTACCACATCCAGAGTCACCTGCTACTCCAATAAGTACCACTCGGTCTAAATCGGCGGTCATAAAATTCCTCTTCTACTAAAAACTAAATATTTAACTCATATTGATTAGCTTGAACAGCCATCTCCCAATCACAAACTCGTAAGCATACCCCGATTTAACCCAGGTAAAAACTTCTTCAGTTTAAGCACTGGACAACACGATCTTGGAGACCTATACAAGTTCACTCCCGGCAGATGACCCTAAAACATTTGACCAACTTTTTGGTCAAAATATTCTGAGTCGGCTTGATTTCTAGCTAGTTCACTTGACTATTAAATGTTAATTACTAACATTGATGGATCTTACCAGAACCTAACTCCCTCTACAAGTAGGGCTGTTTTATTCTCAGAGAAGTTCTAGAATGGATTAACCTGTCTAGGTTTAAGCTTTACAATGTTTAAGAAAAAATGAAACTGAATTGCAAACTACAGATTTGTTGCCTCTCCACCAGGTAACTTATAAATCAAATATTTGCCCTCTATACTGGATCTTCTGACCAGGTTTTTACTGGTGGATGAATCAATAAGAGTCCTCCAATGATAGTCTATTAGAGCAACATAAATAATCAAAACTGCCGTTTTGGTTGACGACTCAATTTATAAGTGAGTTGGTTAATCAGTATCAGTTATGGAAAGTATTTAATAGTCTAATTTTAAGTTGGGGGATCAAGTCCAGGTAATGTACAACTCTAGTGCCGCGTTTTCTAGCAGCAACACTGCATACAAAAACCGTTTATTCATTTATGAGGTAAAAGGTTTATCTCAAAATAGCGTTGAGACTAAAGCACCAATTCGTAAGAGTGGGTCAGTATTTATCACTGTACCTTACAGCCGAATGAATCAGGAAATGCGTCGGATCAACAGCTTAGGCGGAAAAGTAATTAGCATCAAGCCTGCTGGGGGTGAGATACCAGCGTCAGCTAGTCAATCCGACAATTCATCTGCATCTGAGCAGACAAAAGCCTCTAACAATCAGAAATCCATGGCTCAAGCAACACCAAAAAAAGCTAAAACTGAAGTTCCTGTTAACATTTATCGCCCCAAAGACCCTTACATTGGTAAATGTACCGAAATCTATGACTTGGTAGATGAAGGAGGGATTGGGACTTGTCGTCACATGACTTTTGATCTCTCTGGAGGAGATCTTCATTATGTCGAAGGCCAAAGTATTGGTATTGTTCCTCCAGGCGAAGATGACAAAGGCAAGCCAAACAAGCTAAGACTATATTCCATCGCCTCTACTCGTCATGGGGACGATCTAGAAGATAAAACCGTATCTCTTTGTGTCCGTAAGCTAGAGTACAATCATCCTGAAACTGGCGAACACGTTGAGGGGGTTTGTTCTAGTTTTCTCTGTAACCTCAAGCCAGGAGACGATGTAGCAATCACAGGGCCGGTCGGGAAAGAAATGCTCTTGCCTGATGATGAAGATGCCAATATCGTGATGATTGCCACAGGTACAGGAATTGCTCCCTTCCGTGCTTATCTCTGGCGGATGTTTTTAGAAGGAGACAAAAATCCTGATTACAATTTCAAAGGTCAAGCTTGGTTGTTCTTCGGTATTCCCAAAACAGAAAACATTCTTTATAAGGAACAGTTAGAGAAGATGGTGGCGGATCATCCCGATAACTTCCGCATGGATTATGCCATCAGCCGTGAACAACAAAACTCTGAAGGCGGCAGAATGTATATCCAACATCGGATTGCCGAACATGCAGACCAGCTTTGGGAATTGATGCAGAATCCAAAAACTCATACCTACATTTGTGGCTTGAAAGGCATGGAAGGCGGAATTGATGAAGCTTTGAGTGCTGCCGCTGCCAAACATGACGTTAATTGGGATGAATACCGCAAGACGATGAAAAAAGAACATCGCTGGCATGTTGAAACCTATTAAATAGGAGAATTTCTTAAAAACTACTAAACTGTAGTAGGTATCGTAAAAATATCATAATTTGCCTTGCGTCTACTAAATTGATAGTGGGCGCTTTTTTATATTGTCTGGGAGGCTAAAAAACACCTTTAGATTCTCTTCAAAACCTTGAAGCTTATAGCTTATGGCTTATGGGTTGGATAACCCACCTTAATTAATCTTGCTTTCAAAATGAGAATTACGTTAAATTTAGTTAAGCTAGAGGTAACATAAAGAAAAGAAACTTGACCAAAGGTTGAAAACTCAAGCGAGATAACCTCTGGAGTCACTGTTTAAAAACGGATAAAAATAAGCTAATAAATATTCAACTAAAAACAATTGATAACCTATGAAAAATTTTTCTTGGAGAATCGCCTTACTGTGGACACTACCGTTGTTAGTTGTCGGCTTTTTCTTGTGGCAGGGATCTTTCGTTACCCCCTCCTCTAGCAGTGGCTTAAGTGGTAATACTGCCAGCACTCGCATGACTTATGGACGTTTTCTCGACTATCTTAATTCAGATCGAGTCACCTCTGTCGAGCTATACGATAATGGTAGGACTGCGATTGTACAAGCGATCGACCCTGAATTAGATAACCGACTACAGAAGTTAAGAGTCGATTTACCTGCTAATTCTCCTGAACTAATTGCCAAACTTCGGGATGCTGATGTCAATTTTGAATATCATCCGGCGGGGAATGATGGTGCTGTTTGGGGATTGTTGGGTAATCTAATTTTCCCTGTAATTTTAATTGGGGCATTGTTCTTCTTGTTCCGTCGTTCCAACAATATGCCTGGTGGCCCAGGACAGGCAATGAGCTTTGGTAAGTCTAAAGCTAAGTTCCAGATGGAAGCTAAAACTGGCATCATGTTTGATGATGTTGCGGGGATTGACGAGGCAAAAGAGGAATTGCAGGAAGTTGTGACTTTCTTGAAGCAGCCTGAAAGATTTACTGCCGTCGGGGCGAAAATTCCTAAAGGGGTATTGCTTGTAGGACCTCCGGGAACTGGTAAAACTTTATTGGCTAAAGCGATCGCTGGGGAAGCTTCGGTACCTTTCTTTAGTATCTCTGGTTCGGAATTCGTGGAAATGTTCGTGGGGGTGGGTGCATCCCGTGTGCGCGATCTATTTAAAAAAGCGAAAGAAAATGCTCCTTGCCTGATCTTCATTGATGAGATTGATGCGGTAGGTCGTCAGCGGGGGGCTGGTATCGGTGGCGGTAACGATGAGCGGGAGCAGACTTTGAACCAACTCCTAACGGAAATGGATGGTTTTGAAGGTAATACAGGCATCATTATTATTGCTGCCACTAACCGTGCCGATGTTCTCGATTCCGCTCTCATGCGTCCAGGTCGTTTTGACCGTCAGGTAATGGTGGATAACCCCGATATTAAAGGTCGTCTGGAAATTCTCGAAGTTCATGCTAGGGACAAGAAAATTGCCCCTGAAGTATCTTTAGATGCGATCGCCCGCCGTACCCCTGGTTTTTCTGGAGCTGACTTGGCGAACCTCCTCAACGAAGCAGCTATTTTAACTGCAAGAAGACGGAAAGACGCAGTGACCATTAATGAAATTGATGATGCGGTAGACCGTGTGGTGGCGGGGATGGAAGGTACTCCTCTCACGGATGGTAAGAGTAAACGATTGATTGCATATCATGAAATTGGTCATGCGATCGTCGGTACACTTGTCAAAGACCACGACCCCGTGCAGAAAGTAACTCTCATTCCTCGGGGACAAGCTCAAGGTTTAACCTGGTTTATTCCTAACGAAGACCAAGGTTTAATTAGTCGTTCGCAACTGATGGCGAGAATTGCTGGAGCCATGGGTGGTCGTGCCGCGGAAGAAGAAATCTTTGGTAGCGATGAAGTAACTACTGGTGCGGGAGGCGATTTGCAACAGGTATCAGAAATGGCTCGTCAAATGGTCACTGTTTATGGGATGAGCGACCTAGGGCCCATTGCTCTCGGTGGCGGACAAGGAGATCAGGTATTCTTAGGAGCTGGTTTGACTTCCCGTGCCGAATATTCCGAAGAAGTTGCTTCCCGCATTGACGATCAGGTACGTCAGATTGCCGAACATGGTCATCAGTTAGCCAGGAAAATTGTACGCGAAAACCGCGAGGTGATTGATCGCTTAGTGGATCTCTTGATTGAAAAAGAAACCATTGATGGGGAAGAGTTGAAGCAAATTGTTTCAGAGTATGCCGAAGTACCCGATAAAGAAAGATTTGTCCCTCAAATCTAAGTGCTGAATTTGGGTAATCTTTGACCCTAAAATTAGGGACGAGTATTTTTCTAGATAACAATTAAATACATTATGTGAATAATGAGGATAGTCCCTTGACTATCCTTTTTTTTTTGAACTAGAGAAACTGTTAACCAATTAAATCGTATAAGTTATAAAAATATTCAAGATTGCTAATTTTTGTTAAAAATAGCTTGAATTGGTAGAATTTTTCTAAAAAGAACCCGAGTTACTACGATTGAATAAAATATTCTGGTAATTTGATGTTTGGTTATTTTCGAAAAAAAAGTAACATTTAAGTAAATTTAAGACGTCTAATGTGAATTAAAAATCATAGTGATTCTTTTTTAGCTATAAGCCGTAAGCTATAAGCTATAAGCTTTTTGTATTTTCTCGAAGCGTATTATAT
>JBJOPG010000193.1:0-8538 GCA_046050865.1 Cyanobacteriota bacterium | reverse complement strand
GAAGATCTTAACGTTGATGTGAGAGCTAATCCGTTAGATTTAGTTAGCGGCAAATTAGAGTCGGTTACCGTTGACGGTAAAGGCATGGTGATGAACAAAGAATTAAGGGCGGAAAGATTAATTCTCCAGACTGATGAAATCGCCATTAATTCAATTAAAGCTGCCTTGGGTAATATTGAATTGACTCAAGAGACTAATGCTAAAGCCAAAATAGTTTTGTTAGAAGAAGATCTACAGCGAGCTTTTAATTCTGAATATATTAAAAGTAAACTGCAAAACCAGAAACTGGATCTCAATGGTGAAACAGTTACAGTTAATGCGAGTAATATAAAATTTACCCTTCCAGGGGATAATAAAATCGGCTTAGAGGCAGATATCGAGATGACCGAATCGCAAACCACCAAACACATTGCCCTCTCGGCTAAACCAAGCTTGGATGCTGACGGCAACAAAATTGCGATCGCCGATGTGGAATATCATAATCAGGAAAATGCTACATTTGCTCAAGCTTTGTTAGACAGCACCGAGGAATTACTCGATCTACGCAACTTTCAATTGAATACTATGTCTTTGAAGCTTGATAAACTCGATGTTGCTCAGGGAAAAATAATTATGGCAGCTAGTGCTGTGCTTAGAGAATTTCCTGATAGTTAAAAAGCTAAGAGCTAAGAGCTACCTTAACCTGATCAATTGTCTTGACCTGAACTCAGGTTATTCCAAAGCGTCATCGTGGGCAAAACGACGGAATAGAAAATCAAGGGCATAATTACGTAGTTCAATATATTGGGGATTTTCGATCATTTTCAGGCGATCGCGGGGACGGGGAAAGGGAATATCCAAAATTTCGCCAATGTTGGCAGCAGGGCCATTGGTCATCATCACTAAGCGATCTGACAACAGCAAAGCTTCGTCAATATCATGGGTAATCATTAACACTGTACAGCGATGATCCTGCCAAATTTTAACCAGTTCTTCCTGCATTTCTTCCCTGGTGATGGGATCTAACGCCCCAAAGGGTTCATCCATAATTAGCACTTCCGGACGAGTTGCCAAAGCACGGGCGATCGCCACCCGCTGTTTCATCCCCCCAGAAAGTTGAGCGGGTTTCTTATGAATCGCTTCAGTTAAACCGACTAATTCTAAGTGTTCTAAAGTAATATCTTTTTTCTCTTGAGCCGATTTATGTTTATAGACTTGTTGGACTGCTAGATAAACATTTTCGTAGGCAGTTTTCCAGGGCAGCAGAGAATAGTTCTGAAAAATTACCATGCGGTCAGGGCCAGGTTTGGTTATGGGCTGGTTTTTGAGGCGAATTTCTCCTAGACTAGGTTTGCTTAATCCCGATACCATACTCAAAAGAGTTGATTTACCACAGCCAGAGTGACCGATGACGCAGACAAATTCCCCCTCTTTAACAGAAAAATTCACGTCTTCTAAGACGGTATAACTACCTTTAGCGGTGGGATAAATTTTGGCAACGCCGTCAAATTCCAAGAAACTGGAGGAACTAGTGGAGGTCATCTGACTGGGTACAACACTGTTTGAGGTCTGCATAAGGGGGGGAGGATTGAATATTTTGGTTTCAAATCTGAACAGGAATCATTGCGGATTTTAGGAAAGCCTGGTGTTCCTAGCGACTAATAGCAAATGGCTCGATCGCCACTTCTTCGACTTTAATATCTCGTTTAATTGGTAGTCTCTGGAGATATTCTAGAGGATTATCGGGGTTGAAGATACTGCCATCAAATAGTTTAAAAGCACTCCTTTCCGGTTCTAACCCAGGCAAATTCAATTGGCTAGCAGCAGCGGAATAAAGATCACTTCTCCTGACTTTATCTAAGACTTCAATCCAGTTACGGGGAAAAGGAACAATACCCCACCGTGCCATTTGAACTAAGATCCACAGCCCCTCAACTCGACTGGGAAAATTGGTTTGATTAACGGAAAATTCGTTGTATTGAGGCAACATTTGCGGCGCTTCCCCTGTGCCTCGGTTATAGGGTTCAATAAATCCTGGGCGGATGTGGGCTGTTGGAGTATCTAGATATTCAGGTTGAGCGATTAATTCGGCAATTTCTTCCCGATTACGACGATCATCACAGTACTGACAAGCTTCGATCAAGGCTTTAATTAAAGCCAAGTGGGTCTGGGGATATTGACTTGCCCAATCTTCCCTAACACCTAATACTTTTTCCAGATAACTGGGCCAAATATCTACATCAGTGGCAATGACAAAGCCAATTTTTTCTGCCACAGCTTTGGTATTCCAAGGTTCTCCGGCACAATAGCCATCTATGGTTCCCGCTTTGAGGCTCTGGATCATTTCTGATGGGGGAATCACCACCAAGTTAACATCCCGATCTGGATCAATACCATCCGCCGCCAACCAATATCGCAGCATCAAGTTATGCATTGAGGCATCATTAACCATACCCAGAGTGTAAACCCGATCCGAGTTATTAGCGATCGCCTGTTTGAAATCAGCTAAGGTACGGACTCCCTGTTGATAGAGTTCATTACTCAAGGTGATGGCACTGCCATTGCGGGAGAGGGTTAAGGCAGTCACGATGGGTAACGGAGCCTGATTTTTCATACCAATGGTGAGAGCTAAAGGCATTCCTGCTACCATTTGAGCCGCATCTAGCCGACCGTTGCTAATTCCTTCGGCGATCGCCTGCCAACTGGTCTGTTTAACGAGATTGACTTGACTTAAACCATGTTTGGCGAATAAACCCTTTTCTTGGGCAATGATGATGGGGGCAGCATCAGTTAAGGGCAGGAAACCCAGGTTGAGTTGTGTCTTTTCTACACCTCCCCTAGCTGCCACTGTAGGAGTTTGAGCTTGGCGTTTTTTGGCTTTTTTCTGTTGATTGAGAAAGTAAACAATATCTCCCCGTAAAGCGTAATAACTGGGGTGGTTAACTACATCCAGACGATTTCTGGGGCGCGGGAGGGGAACATTGAGAATTTGTCCGACATGGGATTCAGGGCCATTAGTTAACATGACAATGCGATCCGACAGCAACAAAGCCTCGTCGGCATCATGGGTCACCATCAAACAAGTTAATTTATGTTCTTGGCAAATTTTCATCAATTGTTCCTGTAGGCTACCTCTGGTCAAGGCATCTAATGCCCCAAAAGGTTCATCCAACAACAGTAACTTGGGACGAATTGCCAAGGCACGAGCGATCGCCACCCGTTGTTTCATCCCCCCAGAAAGCTCCGCAGGACGCTTATCTGCCGCTGGACGCAGATTAACCATATTGATATGCTCTTCCACAATCATACGGCGATCGCCTGCGGATTTATGACCATAAACTTGGTTAACCGCCAAAGCGATATTTTGTCTGACTGTCTTCCAAGGAAGTAGCGAATAATTCTGAAAAACCACCATGCGATCGGGGCCAGGATCTTTGACTTGCTTGTTTTCCAGGATAATCCCGCCTTGGGTTGGCTTATCCAAGCCTGCCACAATATTCAGCAAGGTGGACTTCCCACAGCCGGAATGTCCCAGTAAACAGACAAATTCTCCTTGTTTAATTTCTAAATTAATATTTTTCAGGGCAATGTAGCGACCTCCATTGGCTAGAGGAAATACCTTATCGACGTGATCTACTTCAAGAAATGCAGTCATTATGGTTTGGGTAGTGGGTAGTGGGTAGTGGGTAGTGGGTAGTGGGTAGTGGGTAGTAGGTAAGATTGCAGCTTATAGCTTATAGCGGTCGCAACGCTCCTTACTGTTCTTGTTCTGAGGGGACAACTACGGAAGCAATCCAAGCAACTAGGCGATCGAGGATTAAACCGACGATTCCAACATAGATTAAGGCAATAATAATCTCGCTCAATTGGGAACTGTTATAGGAGTCCCAAATAAAGAAGCCAATTCCCACACCACCAACCAGCATTTCTGCTGCCACGATCGCCAACCAAGCAAGACCAATACCGATTCTTAAACCAGAAAAAATATAGGGAACCGCAGCGGGGAACATAATTTCCCAAAAATATTTAGGTCCCGATAAATGCAATACTTTGGCAACGTTCTTGTAATCTTGGGGAATTTGCTGCACCCCTACCGTAGTGTTAATAATAATCGGCCAAATTGCTGTAATAAAAATCACAAAAATCGCTGAGGGGTTAGCTTCTTCTAGAGACGCTAAGGCGATCGGCAACCAAGCTAGAGGTGGTACAGTCCGCAAAACTTGAAAGATGGGATCTACCGCATCGTACATAAAAGCATTAGAACCGACCAAAATTCCCAAGGCAATGCCCACAACAGCAGCTAAACTATAACCAACCGCCACCCGCTGTAAGCTGGCAAGTAGTTGCCAAAATAGACCTTTATCTGTCCCTCCATTATCAAAAAAGGGATCAAAAATAAGATCAGAAGTGTCTTGAAACGTTTTTATCGGACTGGGCAAGTTAGCATCTTCCCCGCTACACAAGACTTGCCAAAGAGTCAAAAGAAATAACAGCGCGCAAATGGGAGCTAATATTTTCCTCGGTGGATTCTTAATTAGGGAAACGAAAAAATTAGGTTTGGCAACGGAAGTGTCAAGGTTAACTGTCATGGCTTAGAGGAAGAGGATAGATCTTTAACTAGTTAGGTGGGCAATTAACCCACCTCAACTAAAATTTGGTTAAATTAAGTTTTTTCCCAGGTTTTCTGCCTAGGCTTTTGACTTAGGCTTTTTTAATTTTCAAACCATCTAGATAAGCCTGGGGATTTTCAGGATCGAACTTCACCCCATCAAAGAAAGTCTCAACACCACGAGAATCAGTCTTGGGAATCTCAGTATCTGGTACTTTAATTGCTTTAGCCGCTTCTTTCCAAATATCAGAACGATTAACTTTATCAACTAACGCTTTGGTATCAGTATCAGCAGGAATATAACCCCAACGAATGTCCTCCGTTAAGAACCATAGATCGTGGCTCTTGTATGGATAAGACGCATTATCTTTCCAGAATTTCATCGAAATGTCTGGATTTTCTACCACAGGGCGACCATCGCCATAATCAATTGTCCCTTGCAATCTGCCGATAATATCTTCGACGGGGACTTTAAACCATTTATCCTGGGAAACAATTTCACACATTTCCTGTTTATTTTCTGGCTTATCACACCATTGTTGTGCTTCTAATACCGCTTTGGTTAAGGCTTTAGCCGCTTTAGGATTTTTATCTACCCAATCAGCCCGCATCGCCAAGGCTTTTTCTGGATGGTCTTTCCAAATTTCTCCTGTGACTAATGCTGTATAACCCTGTTTTTGGTTAACCAATTGAGCATTCCAAGGTTCTCCCACACAAAAAGTTTCCATGGCTCCAATCTTCATGTTTGCCACCATCTGAGGCGGAGGGACAGGAATTACCGAAATATCGTTTTCAGGATCGACGCCCCCAGAAGCTAACCAATAGCGCATCCAGAGATCGTGAGTTCCCCCAGGAAAAGTAATGGCAGCATTGAGTTCTTTATCTTCAGCTTTCGCTTTCGCAAACACGTCTTTCATTTTGCTGCTATCTATACCCACTTTGGTTTCCAGATAGTCTTCACTGACGGAAATCGCTTGACCATTGGTATTCAATCTCGCCAAAATGTACATGGGCACAGGCTGCTTAGTAATCTTACCCAAGGTCATCAGATAGGGCATGGGGCTAAGAATATGCGCTCCATCAATACCATCTCCAGCCGAACCAAGTTCAATATTGTCTCTGGTTACGGGCCAAGAAGCCTGTTTTAAGACTTCTACTCCCGTCATACCATACTTGGCAAACAGTCCTTTTTCTTGAGCAATGACTAAAGGTGCAGCATCCGTAAGAGCAATGAACCCTAGTTTTGCGGTAGTGACTTCTGGAGTTTCCTCGGGACTAAGATTAGCTACGGGTTGAGCTGTAGCTTCAGGGGCGGTTGAATCGGCACCCTCCTTAGCCGCTTCGTTAGATGAGGTACAACCATGCACTAATAAAGTACCAGCAGCAGTTACCCCTGCTGAGAAAATGAACTTACGACGAGACAGTTTGGACATAATAGATTGTAAATTACAAAAATTACTGCAAAGAAAAATATGATTTGGGTCTATGAACTTGATCGTAGTTAGACAAATTCTGGAATCTGGTTGATTAAAATTAGGACACCATCATCAAAACTTTAGGTTAGAGAAGTTTGAAAGTTTAGTTTGTAACAAAAGTGCCTATTAATTTCCCAGAAGAAATGATCAAACAAGAATAAACTATGCTCAAGCATTAAAACCTCGGATCTAAATTAATGATTAAAATTAGACAAAGCCGAGCAACAAATCGAATCAAAATATAGTACGCTCCATTTGCTTTCACTCTTATAGTGAATAAAACAAGTCAAAATAGCCAAAATTTGGATTAATAGACAGTCCTAACAAACAATAGTCTTGCTAAATGTCTAGTAACCATCATTTTTGCTTGCTAAATAAGAGAATCACATTGAAGGAACTAAAAATTTGTGTTTTTTGTTACAGAATGTGTTTATTTCTTTTTGCTTTATGCATAAAATAAATGTGTTTGATGCGTAATTTGTCTAATGTATAAATCGCATCTTGATTAATGCATAATTGATGGGTAGCATAGCTCATTTTGAGACTTGATTTGCTTCAGGTTACTCTTGTTCTTCGTACAGATGAACTATTGTTGCGATTTTTACCTATAAATAGAGATCCTCATATTTCCTGTCCCCTCTGACCGATATAATCACACAGAAAGCCATAGGCAAGATAAGCACCCATAGTAATCAATGCGGATTTTATTTGTATCAGCAGAAGTAGCGCCGATCGCCAAAGTAGGTGGATTGGGAGATGTCGTCGGTGCATTACCCAAAATCCTGAGAAAGCTCGGTCATGATGTTCGTATTTTTATGCCTTACTATGGTGGTTTAGCCAAAAAGCTCAAGATTCCCGCCGAGCCGATGTGGAAAGGTGCGGCGATGTTTAATCCCTTTGCCGTTTATGAAACTGTGCTTCCCGATAGTGATGTCCCACTCTACTTATTTGGTCATCCTGTTTTCGACCCCGATCGCATTTATGCAGGAGAAGATGAACCCTGGCGATTCACCTTTTTTAGCAATGGTGCGGCTGAATTTTGCTGGAACTATTGGAAACCTGAAATAGTTCATTGTCACGATTGGCATACGGGGATGCTTCCCGTGTGGATGAACCAAGCCCCTGATATTGCTACGGTTTTCACGATTCATAATTTAGCTTATCAAGGTCCTTGGCGCTGGTATTTAGATAAAATCACCTGGTGTCCTTGGTATATGCAGGGACATAATGTGATGGCGGCGGCGGTACAGTTTGCCAATCGAGTAACTACTGTTTCCCCCACTTACGCTGAGCAGATCAAAACCGTAGAATACGGTGAAAAACTAGAAGGCTTATTATCCTTTATTAGTGGCAAAACGAAGGGGATTCTCAACGGTATTGATGTGGATAGTTATAATCCTGCCACTGACAAGGCTTTAACGGAGAATTTCACCCATAATTCTCTAGAGAAAAGAGCGGTGAATAAAGCGGCACTCCAAAAAGAATTAGGTTTGAATATCGACCCAGATGTCTTTTTAATGAGCGTTGTTTCGCGTTTAGTAGACCAAAAAGGAATTGATTTACTGTTGCAGATTATTGATCGCTTTATGGCCTACAGTAATTCGCAATTGGTAGTTCTGGGTACGGGCGATCGCCAATTAGAAACTCAGCTTTGGCAATTAGCTGCTCGTTTTCCAGGCAGAATGTCGGTACAGCTACTTTATAGCGATAATCTGGCGCGCCGAATCTATAGTGCTTGTGATGTCTTTTTGATGCCGTCTAAGTTTGAACCCTGTGGCATTAGTCAGATGTTAGCGATGCGCTATGGTTGCATTCCGATTGTCAGACGTACTGGCGGTCTAGTGGATACGGTAAGCCACCATAATCCCATGGCACAAACAGGTACTGGTTACTGTTTTGATCGTTATGAACCGTTGGATCTATTTACCTGTATGGTACGTGCTTCAGAAGGTTTTAGCTACAAAGATAAATGGCAAGAACTCCAACAAAGAGCCATGTTGCAAGACTTTAGTTGGGTCAAATCAGCTTTAGAATATATCAAAATGTATAAAGAAGTCTTAGGACAGTCTACGGATTTAACGGTAGATGAGCAGAAAAGATTAGCGGCGTTAAATTCGTAGTTACCAGAATAATCTTGAGTATAGGACAAAGTTAGGTTTTAATTAGCTATTCTAAAGATCCCTTTCTGTTAACTCGGCAATTTTCATCAGAGCCTTCAGCGTACCTATTTTTAAATCTTTGTTCTTGTGTACTGGAATAGACAAAAATTTATCTACTCCAGTTTTGGCGTAAATATGATGACTACCCGTAACTTTTCTCAAAACCCAGCCTTTCTTCTCAACTATTTTGCAGAGTTTTCTACCAGAAACCGACTTCATACCGCTACTTCTAGAATTTGAGTATCATTTTCAACGGTATGATTATCGTTTGCTACCTCAAGCCATCCTTGAATTGCATCTTTAAGATTGCTTTCCA
>JBJOPG010000192.1:0-8547 GCA_046050865.1 Cyanobacteriota bacterium | reverse complement strand
ATGGGGAGTATAAAACACCCCCGCTCGCGCTTTAGTGTGGCTACAGTGAGCCTGACATGCAAATGAAAATCCCACGATTGATCTTTTTTCTGAGCTTATAGCTTACAGCTTACAGCCTATAGCTACCCAAATACTTCTCGTTTAACGAGTGCTAATTAATCTATAAGGTTAGGTTAAAGAGCGAGAGGAAATGGGAGAAAGGAATAAACCCTCAACTTGCGTAGACCTTTAACCATTTCCCTATCTCAACCAATCAAGAAAAAGGCTTAAACGGGAAGTATTGATAGCTACCCTAAAAGTCATCATCATCAAGCTGTACATCTAAACGGGCAGTCAAAACTTCCGTGACCATTGCTTCGATTGTCTCCGCATCAATATTTTTGGCGATCGCTTGAGGCTGCGCACTACGGGGGATGGGCATTAAAGTTAATTGACGATTGTCTTGAATCAGATCGAAACAAGCTAATCCATCTGTAGATTTACTTAGGTGCAAGTAATCAAAGCTCTGAATATTAATATAGATTTTTTGATTAGCAATTAAAGTAGATTGATGGTAGTCACTGAAAATTTCTTGAATATATCCTTGACCTTGACTGGTCTTTTCGCCGGCAATTTTATGAACATATTGAACATGAGATAGATCGGCTAGTAAGCGTCTCATATCATCTTGGTTGATTACAATGCCTTCGTCTACAATACAGGGAGCGGGTAGCGATTCCATGCCTTGATGTTTGTTCATAAGAAGTATATTTGAAGTTTCAAATTACCTAGCTAAATATTGTGGGGTGAGAGATATGCCGTAAAAATAAAGTAGCTTATCAAACAATATTAGCCCAACATTCCCTATATATTTAATCAAATTTTAATCAAATATTTTTCCTTGTTCAAAACCCCGATTCTTCAGCTTTGGTCATCTGTTTTTGACTTAATTACCTCATTAACCAGCGGAGTAATATTTTATACGATCATCCCTCTGCCAACGGCTTGGACGAATAATTGGTCGAGAATTGCTCGTTGGTGTCCAGTGGTGGGTTTGTTGATTGGCTCATTACTCGCTTTAGTTCTCAGCTTACTAAAACTGATGGGCATGCCTGAACTGACCCGTAGCGCTCTCACTGTAGGGGTTTGGGTTGCCTTAACAGGAGGCTTACATCTAGATGGGGCGATGGATACTGCCGATGGTTTAGCTGTCAACGATCCTGAGGATCGTTTGGCGGTGATGAAAGACAGTGCCACGGGAGCTTTTGGGGCGATCGCTGCCATAATTATTCTTTTGCTCAAAACCGCAACCCTCAAGGAGATGTCTTTGCCTCTGTGGTTAGTATTAATTTCGGCAACAGGTTGGGCTAGATGGGGACAAGTTTGGGCGATCGCCTTTTATCCTTATCTACGAGCCACAGGGAAGGGAGCATTTCATCAAGAGAATTTACGCTTACCCCAAGATATTTTGCTGGGCTTAGTGGTTTTACTCTGTTTTAGTAGCTGGTGGTTTACTGTAGATTACTTATCGTGGTGGCAAATAAGTTTGATTGTTGGGGGAAATATTGCGATCGCTCTGTTAACGGGGTATTGGTTCCATAAGCAACTGGGAGGACATACAGGAGATACTTATGGGGCGGTAGTAGAATGGAGTGAAACCTTGATCCTGTGTTTTTTGACGTTGTTTTAGAATTTTTGGACGACTAAAAACTAACAACTACTTGTCCTTGCCCATGAGGAAAAACTAACGACTAATGAAAGAGAAATGGCAGCTTTTAGCAACATCCATAGCACCGCCAGAGTTTGTTCAAGGGGTGGAGAGCGTTACGGGCAAGAGTAGTAAATATTGTGCTCAACTGCTATGGCAACGAGGAATTACAGATTTAGCTCAATTACCAGGGTTTTTGCATGCCGCTTCATATCAACCCACTGCACCTAGTGCTTTTGGGGAGGAAATGGCCTGGGCGATCGCTAGGTTAAAACAAGCAAGGGAGCGAGGGGAAAAAGTCACGATTTGGGGAGATTTTGATGCTGATGGCATTACTTCCACTAGTGTTTTATGGGATGGTTTAGGACAGTTTTTTCCTAAACATTTACAGCTTGATTACTATATTCCCAATCGCCTACAAGAATCTCATGGTTTGAATTGCCCAGGGATAGATAGACTAGCAGCGGCAGGAACCAGGTTAATTGTCACTTGTGATACGGGGAGTACCAACCTCGAAGAGATTGCCTATGCTAAGTCATTAGACATTGAGATCATTGTCACCGATCACCATACTCTACCCGATGTTCGTCCTGAAGTTGCTGCCATTATTAACCCTCGTTATTTTGAGTCATCTCACCCGCTGTATCATCTGTCGGGGGTAGCAGTAGCCTATAAGTTGGTGAAAGCATTATATGAGGCATTGCCTGATGTTCCTCGCCACCCCCTAGAGAATTTATTGGATTTGGTCGCGATCGGTTTGATTGCCGATTTAGTAGCGTTAAAAGGAGACTGTCGTTATCTGGCACAGGTGGGGATCAAGCAACTACAGAAACAGGTGAATCCTGCTACCATGACTCGCCCTGGAGTAGCCAAGTTATTACAGTTGTGTAAACGTAACGGCGATCGCCCGACCGACATTTCCTTTGGTTTAGGGCCAAGAATTAATGCGGTGAGTCGAATTTACGGGGATGCTAGTTTTTGTGTGGAGTTGCTCACTAGTGATGATGAACAACGGTGTAATTATCTGGCGGAAGAAGCAGAATTAGCCAATAGTCGTCGTAAGTCCTTGCAAAAAGACACTATCAAGCAGGTGACGAAAAAGTTAGAGCAGCTAGACTTATCCACTACCTCGGTCATTGTCTTAGAAGATCCTCAATGGCAGGGGGGGGTTTTGGGTTTGGCGGCAGGGCAAATTGCTCAAGAATATGGTCGCCCCACGGTGTTATTAAGTAGCGAAAATAGCGTAAGGGCGAACGGCCGTTCGCCCTTACAAGATTATGATCCGCCTGAAATCATGGCGGGAGGGTCTGCTAGATCTGTGAACGGGATCGATCTATATCAGCTAGTGAAATCCCAGACCGATTTGCTCCACCGTTTTGGGGGACATCCCTTTGCTGCGGGGTTAAGTTTGCCCTTAAAGAATCTCCATCTCTTCCGCGAAGGAATCAACCAACAGCTAAGGCAACAGACAAATATAGCTGACATGATGCCCCAGGTGGATATTGATTTGGTGGTAACGGTGGCAGAACTGGGTCAGGATTTATTTGACGAATTAAGACAACTAGAACCCTATGGCATGGGTAATCCGATGCCCAAACTATTAATTAGAAACTGCTGGTTTAAAAACCCTTGGAATAAAAATATTCAGGATCATCGCGGTCAGAAGGTTGAGTACATTAAGACCACCTTTGATATCTGGGATGATTCGAGTGATCAAGGATTTCCTGGACTGTGGTGGGGACATTACAAAGATGAAATCTCCGTGATTGGCAGGTGTGATGCGATCGTCGAACTGGATTTTAATACTTTTAGCAAGCGCTATGAAATTCGCTTAATTAGTCTGGGTTTAGCCACAGACAATTCTAGCTGGAATTCAGAGTTACCCCAAGCTCGAATAATTGATCGCCGTGGGACTCCCCAAACACTAGACAATGCAAGAAACAATTTAGAAGTGCCCTTAGAGGGGGTCAATTTCTTAGAACAATGCCCCGACAACTGGGGTAAACTGCGTCGAGAATATCAACAATCAGTAGATAGCGATCGCTCTTTAGTCTTGGCTTATACCCCAAATCTCACCACAGATACTAGGTTGGTGTGGCAACAGTTAGTTGGGGTGGCAAAATATCTCAGTCGTACCCAAAAATCGGTCAGCAAATCACAAATCCAAGATAAATTAAACTTAAGCGATCGCGCTTTTTCTGCGGGCTTAAAAGCCTTAGCTATAGCTGGATTTACCTCCCAGTACGCCGACAGCCTATATCGCTTTGATTTTGTGGAGCAGCAACAAGATGCCAGCTTAAACACTTACATAGAATTTTTCTTGTCAATAATTAAAGAAGAAAACTTTCAACAACAATATTTTCATCAAATACCTCTATCTACGATTAACCAGCAATTACTCAGTAACTCGTGAGAAACAAATTAATCTGCTGAGACTGGGAAAGGGGAAAAGGGGAAGGGGGAAAGGAGAGAGCGAAAAAGATGCACTCCTGTCAACAGGCATCACATTAATCTTGAAACTTTGTTACATTAATTAAAACAACAGCAATAAATTTTCATCTAGTTGGTGGGCAACAACGAAAAACCACCCCCCTAAATACTACTGGCACATTTCATCTAGTTAATAAGTGGAATGAGCTTAAGCAATAAATACTGACTTCATCACAATTTTCCGCCAATACATTTATTAGAGGATAGATAATGTTCAAACGATTTATGGTACCAATGGTCTTGTTTGCAGTCATCGCTGTACAAATGACCATGATGAACTTGAGACCAGATTTTTTTCTAGGTAATAGCGAAGCAGATCAAAATTATTTCTTGAAACTAATTCCAACCTCAAATCTTGCTGTAATTGAGCCAAATTACAAACACTTTTTTGACCCCAACAGTAAAGTCAAAGGTGATATTTCTGGTGAAAACTTGTACGAAGCTTTGAATGATTTAAATGATAATTATGGTGTAAAAGACTACAAAATGGTCAGCTTTGAACGAAAGGGATTCATGATTCCCAATCTTTATGTTTATCTTGATAACGCAGTAGAATCATTATCTATATTGCCACCACAGTAATCTTAATCTTGTTTTGAGTTGAGGCTTTCCCCTTACAACTCTACTCAAGGCTGTAAGCGTTGCTGAGTCCAGATTGCGGATTGTATGACGGATTCTGTCAGGTCTGATGGTTGTGGGAAATCAACGTGAGGTACTTGTAAGCTATAGCGAAGTCTCTTGTGTAGTCTACTCGCATCTCCCTGCCAGAATTCATACTCAATCGGTGTAATTTGATAGGCATTCCAACCGAAGGGGCGCAATAGTATTTTGTCGGAGTGTTCTAAAGCTCCTACCTCAGTTTGGAAGTCCAACTCTGACTTTAAAAGCTGACTTTGTTGTGAGCAAATCGCTATGGCTTGAGCGCTACGCGATCGCGTTTGCCACAAGAAATCGGACTTGGAGGAAGAAACAATCGCAGCGTAACCACGAAAATGTATTTGCTGCACACTTTCACGCCACCAAAAATTCCCTGCTACTCTGGCATCATGCTTAATGTCTTGTCCTTTATCGCTGTTAGAACTAGAGCCAAAAATAATCGAGGCGGGATTAAACTCTTTAACTAAAACAACGCGATTCCATGCCCAGCCTGCTTGGTTAACTGTAGTCAAGGTCATCCCTAATGGCTCGGTAATACCAGCTAATTGAGCTTGCTTGACCCAATCCTGCATCAACACCATCGGATCGGCAGGGGGTTTTTTCCAGTTGGTTTTAATTAGATTGCTGTTTCCTGCCAAGCTCATAGATAAACTTAAACTTACTAGACCAAAGTACTCAAATGCTGAATAAGCTGCTGTGCCTGGTGGACTCCTTCGATTTTTTCCGCTGGTTCGCCGTTTTTAAACAAGACTAGGGTAGGTAGAGCTTCAATTTGATACTTAGAAGCCAGATTAGGATACTTATCCGTGTCAATTTTGACTACTTGGAGGCGATCGCGTAAAGAAGCGCCCACCTGTTCTAAGATAGGAGCCATCATTTGACAAGGGCCACACCAGGTAGCATAAAAATCTACTAATACAGGGACATCAGAACTTTGTAAGAGATCTTCAAAACTAGAAAACTGCTTTTTAACTGCCATAGCGATCGCCTGATATATTGCTTACTAATGCTTTCTAACTGAATCACAAACTAGACCGCCACTAGACCACCGAGAGAAAATTAGTCTAAGGGACTGGTTAGCCTATATGATAGCTAAGTTAATCAGCAAGCTAGGTAATCTTAGTAATTTTATTAGTAATTTTAGTTAGTTTCGTCAGCTTATTGGAGAGGGGCAAGGTATGGAGTTACTGCCAGAGAATTTACAGCATCTAAAGGGACAGGTCGCCATTGTGACAGGTGCTTCCAGAGGAATTGGTCAAGCGGCAGGGTTAGCGTTGGCTAGTCAAGGGGCAAAGGTTGTGATTAACTATGCTCGTTCTAGTGAGGCAGCGGAAGCTACGGTTAAGAAAATTACTGACGGGGGGGGAGAAGCGATCTCCCTACAAGCAGATGTTTCCCAGAGTACAGAAGTAGACAATTTAGTTAAAGCGACTCTAGATCAATTTGGTCGCATTGACATTTTGGTGAATAATGCAGGCATTACCCAAGATACGCTATTACTGCGGATGAAACTCGAACAGTGGCAAGCCGTGATTGACCTCAACCTGACAGGGGTATTTCTCTGTACTAAAGCCGTGAGTAAAATTATGCTCAAACAGCGCAGTGGGAGAATTATTAATATTGCCTCGGTAGCAGGGCAAATGGGTAATCCAGGACAGGCTAACTACAGTGCCGCGAAAGCGGGCGTAATTGGCTTTACCAAAACCGTCGCTAAGGAATTAGCTAATCGTGGTATTACGGTCAATGCAGTTGCCCCAGGATTTATCGAAACTGATATGACCCACGACCTAAAATCAGACGACATCATCAAGTTTATTCCTCTGGGTCGCTATGGCAAACCTGAAGAAGTGGCGGGGACAATTCGCTTTTTAGCTTCCGACCCCGCAGCAGCTTATATTACAGGTCAAGTATTTAACGTTGACGGTGGGATGGTGATGGCTTAAAGTTGCTGGGGATTTTTTGGTTTTAGTTTGGGGTCAATTGATTCGTAGTAAAGCATTGCAGTGACTCGCTTCCAGACGGAAGTAGCGAAGCTCCTAATCCTTTAGGGCTTATCCGAAGGTGTCCTAAAGCCGCTGTACAAAGAGCAACTACTGAACCCGAAGGGCTGTAAGCTCTAAGCTCTAAGCCTTTTAAACATTTAATTGTCTAAATTACTGTAAACTAATACGATGAGTAATTACCAAATTGCTAACTTAAACCGCATTACTTTTGATACTCGAATTATGGCAGGACAAGCTTGTATTCGTGGTATGCGTATTCCAGTTTCTTTAATTGTTAATTTAGTAGCAAACGGCAAACCTTTTGAAGAGATTATCGAAGAATATCCGGATCTTGAAATAGAAGATATTCAACAGTCTTTACAATACGCAGCTTTACTGACACGCGAAGCAGTTTATCCTTTTAAAATTACTGCTTAAATGAATGAAATTTTTAGCAGATATGGGAATTTCTCTACGCACTGTAAATTGGTTGCGCTTTCGCGATTATGATGTTTTCCATTTAAGAGACAGAGGATTACAAAAATTACCGGATGATCAAATTCTCAATTTAGCTCGTCAAGAAAAACGCATTATCTTGACAGTAGATTTAGATTTTGCTCAATTATTAGCTATCAGCAAGGAATCTTTACCCAGCGTAATTATATTCAGATTGGGTAATGAAAATTACGCTGAAATTAATCAGCGTCTTAATCAAGTTTTGAAAAATTGCCAAAATGATTTAGAAACAGGTGCGATTATTTCTGTAAACAATGAAGCTTTCCGCGTTAGAAAACTACCAATCTAAATAATTAGATTGACCTATTTAATAGTTAAGCGCAAACTACTTATCAATACCTAGTGGTAGTTCTTGGATTCGTCGGGCTAAGTCTTCGATGGATTTAGAGTTGTGCAGTACCATGGTGGTACTCTCGTTCCGCTCAAAGCCAATGCGTTCGTAGAAGCTCTGTTGATGGGTGGTGGTGAGGTAAACTCTTTCTACTTTGCTCACCAGAGGATGAGACAGGACAGTTTCCACTAGTTTTCTACCTAAACCGACTCCTTGATAGTTGGGGTCAACAATAACATCCCAAATTGCAGCGCGGTATACACCATCAGAGGTGGCTCTGGCAAAACCAATTAAAAGTTCTCGATCCCAAACCGTAACGACAGGATTGCTATTGGCGATCGCAACTTTAAGGTCGTCCATATTTCGCGATCGCGCCCAAAAAGCAGTCTTGGTAAACAAGCATTGCAGTTGTTCAAAATCTACTTTTGATTTGTCGGCACAAAACTGAATATGACTACAATCCATTGCGATTTCCACCTATTTCTATATGTTGCAAGAACAGAATCTTGACTATCACGTTTTAAATTAGCTTATCCATTTTTCATCTGGTGTGATTCCAGACATTGGCTGTGATTTTCAGCGTTTTTAAAATACTATCGCGATCTTTGAAAATTTTTGCTGAATTATGAACTATTTATGTTGTTATTTTCTGACATTCTAACTCAATCGTAGAAGACCATATCTGCGTAGGGATCTTGTTTGACTGCTACAAGACGAGTTTGCCAATTACCTACATGGAGTTCTAGTTGATAATTATCAGGATCTAAAATGTATAGTGAATCTCCTTCACTTGTGTTTTCTTGCCATAGTTTGAGATTCAGCTCCTCAAGATTTTGTTGGCATTGACGCAAAAATTCTGGCGAAACAGTAAAAGCAATATGGGT
>JBJOPG010000191.1:0-8900 GCA_046050865.1 Cyanobacteriota bacterium | reverse complement strand
AGCACTCGCTCGCTCTTGTTGAATTTTCGTAAACAGTTGCTGGCGAACCTGGGGCAAAGCATTAATCAAAGAGTCTACCCGCTCAATGAAAATAGTTGCATCCATTTCCTCAATATCGATCATCCATGATTGCTGACCTAGTTTAGTGAATAATTCTTTAGTCTTAAATTCATAGATGATGGGAAATACAGGCACCCCGGCTCCCAGAGATAAAATCGCCATATGTAGCCTAGTGGCAATGACTAAATCATATTCGTCAATGAGTTGAACTAGAGTTTCTGGGTCTCATGAAAGTCTCGGTTGACGGTGACGAAAGGGACAATTTCCGGAGCTAATTGGGAAGTAATATTTAAGGCAAACTCGGAATCATCTTTCCAATATTCGGGAATACCTTGGCAAGAAGAAATATAGGTAATCTGCGCCTGATACTTTTCTACGAGATGCACCGTTAAAGCTACTAATGCCGCGATATATCTGGTAATTCCGACCTCAGGATCAACTGTCTTAAAATAGCGCCAATCTCGAACAGAAATAGCAATTTTACGAGGATAGACACTAGTCTGAACCTTTTTCGCAGCTTCCAAAGTTTCCCAGTTTGCCAGGGCAAAGGCAGCATCTGCGACCACGGAGATTTTAGACTGCATTTTAGACTGCTGAGTAACTAATCCTTCCAGATGTTTCGCTGATTGGCGATCGCGTAAGAGAATTAAAGTTGACCGATTAAAAATACTGGTTAAAGTGCGCTGATTTTCAGGCTGCTCAAAAGGGCCCAAGGATTGGGTGAAGAATACTAAAGGTTTATGGAACAGTAAAGAGATTTGATAATCAAAAAATCGTGGTTTTAAACCATAGTTCTCAACTAAATAGGTTCCCCCTGTACTAACAATTAGATCAGCATGTTTATAATCAAGCAAACTAGTGAATTCTGTGGGATTAGTTAAGAGCCGACCTAAAGTGTATTGATTTTGCTGGATGCACCAAGCAGCAATTTTCAAGCGCCCTTGGTTGATCAATTTAATAATTCTGCCAACAAATCTAATTTTGAGAGAGCCGATACTTTGATCGTAAATTAGCTGCCGCAAATTGAAAGCGGGATAATACTTTTTCGCCGTTTCAGGTTGACTATCATAAATGACAAATTCCGTATCTTTACCAAAAGCATCCTGTAAGATTTTGAGAATGCTAATCAGGATCGCCGCATCCCCACCATTTAAGATGACAGTATTAGAAATAATAATTTTCATTGTCAATCAAAACATAAATATCTAAGACATTTCATATGTGAAAGCTTTTAAAAAAACTACTATTTTATCTTAATGTTTTTTGTGTGTTTATCTTTTTATCTTTAACTTAAACTATTTTTTAGTATCAATAAAAACTTTAATCTAATTTAATTTGGATTGTTCACCTAAGCTTTTTTAGCTACAATTGTGTAATTTTTAGGATGACCATTAGCAGTAAATCTTATTCTAAGATCTAAGCGATATAAAATAGCAGACAATAGCAAAAATAAAACTTTGCAAAATACAAAAAAAGGAAATAATAATATGATCAGCCATTTTTCTTCTAAGCCATTTGCCATTATTGGTAGAGACCTATAAGCTACTTCCAATTGATAAGCAAGGGTGCCAAAATACCCTTCTAGCCACTCAATTTTTTCCACTTCAAATCCAGCCTCTTGGAATAAATATGAATTACCAAACTGAGTATAACGGTAAAAATCATGGGGTTGTAAATGCTCCTGATAAAAAAAAGGAGTAGTGCAAATGATTTTTCCACCAGTTTTTAAAACTCTATATAATTCTTTTAAAGCCTCTTTTGGCTCTGGCAAATGTTCTAAGACCTGATTACATACTATATAATCAAATTTTTCATCCTTAACTGGAATAGCAACTAGATCACACACGTACTTACAGGAAGAATCAAATTTATCGGCAGTTTCATATTGAAAATTATCGACTAATTCTTTATAAGGTGCGTTACCTGCTCCAGCATCTAAAACTAAACTATTAGGCTTGATCTGAGAGGCAAATTTTTGATTGCAATTATATAGATGAACTCGTGAAGAATTTTGCAATAAATGTTTCTCTATTTTAGTTCTAATACCCCTAATGAATTGCTTCATTGATTATTTACCTTGTTTTTTATATTCTACAACTATCTGCAATATATCACGTAGGTGTTTTCTCCCTTGAGGAATTAAGAACCAGATTGAAGCATAAAATACAATATAGAATAAACAGTCTAGAGCTAAACTAAATAACGTATTTAGTTCTATTTGTCCCCAAAAAAGTCGTTGTAAAATAAATACACCAATTGCCGCACCAATAGAGCCAAAAGTTGGCAGAAAAATTATCGAGACAAAATCTGTCAATTTCAGCCAAGTTCCTTGATAGCAGTAGATGATCGAGGGGGCTACAATCACTATCCTGGACAAGCCATAGGCAGCAGCTACTCCGAGGGCTCCCCATCTGATGGCAACGAGGAAAATAATGACATTGATCATAGAGGAAAATATCCCCCAGCGCAATTGGCGATCGTTTCGATTTAGGGATTGATACACCCATCCCGTCGCCAGATTAAAAGTACCAATAAAAGCTGCGGGAATCAAAAATTGAAAAATCGGAATGACATTGAGCCACTGTTTTCCTAGTAGCAATAAAATTACTTGATCGGCACAGACACATAAAAACATCACTAGGGGCATCCCCAAAAAAGTGATTGCCAATAGCGCCCGTTCATAATATTTTTGGTATCTTACTGGATCATTTTGTAGCCGAGATAAAGCAGGCAAAGCGACTCGATTCACGGGCACATTGATCTGGTTGATGGGCAACAGTACTAACTGATAGGCTTTGGCGTAGAGTCCTAGTTCTTGTGCCCCCCAAACTCGACCAATCAAAAAATTATCGAGATTGCGGGAAAAATAATTAAGAATATTAAACCCCGTTAAATCCCGCCCAAAATTAAGCATCGAGCCAATATCGGCATCCCGACTGGGTAATGCTGGTCGCCAACGACAAAAAAACCACACCCCGAGCAAATTAGACACCACGGTAACTAGTTGTAAAATAACTAACGACCAATATCCAGCACCATAATAAGCGGCGATGATCGACCCGACGATGCCACTAATCATGGCAAAAATTTCAATTTTTGCCAAACTAGTAAAATCCATCTGTCGCTGGAGCAGCGCTTGATGCTGTACTGTCAAACCACTGAAAAAGAAATTAATCGCTAAACACAGGGTAATACCTCGTAAACGCGGTTCTTGATAGATTAATGCCACCACAGGAGCTAGCAAAGCCACCCCTAGCGCCACCAGAAAGCCTACAGCGACATTGATCCAGAACAAAGTACTAACTTGCTGGTGATTAATTTTATCCTGTTGAATCGTCGCCGCTGATAAACCCAAATCCTTGAAATATTCCACGAAGCCGATGATCACCGTTGCCATGCCGATCAGACCATAATCTTCGGGCACCAGTAAACGAGCTAATACGGCAGTAGAACCAAGTTTAATTACAAATTTGCTGGCTTGCGCCACAATGGTCACCACCCCGCCACGAACTGATCGCCGTTTTAAATTTTCTTCTAGATGGTTTGTATCGAAATAATTTTGGTATTTACTTCGCGAATGACGATCACTTTGCTTCGACACTAATCAGTCCCAAATTAAATTGCTCAAGTAAATTGCTCAAATTTACCCACTCTAAATATTAGGTCAAGATACCATTAACTTTGTAATTCTCTGGTAAATGAGATGGTTAGTTTACTAGATATTTTTACTAGATATTTTGTCCTGATTAACTGCTAATTAGCCCTTTCTTTTAAATCCAGAAAATATCTGTTTGAACTGACTCCAATAGATTAAATTTTGGCGAAGGCGTAAAGGAATAAATAAAGCTTTGGTCAGCATCCAGCCCGTATGAGTTAGCTGAGGATAGATCAGACAGGCAACATGGGACACCGTGGCATAGGAAATAACGGTGGCGATCGCGGCACCATTGCCACCATAAAGGGGAATGAGCCAAAAATTAAGCCCCAAGTTGACCACTGTACCTAAAAATGTGCAGGCAAAACTCAATCTGGTGAGATTCTCCGCCATCAGCCATTGACTACGAGCCACTCCTAAAAAGACAAAAGGGCCTGCCCAAATATGCAAAACCAGGATTTTACCCGCAGCGATATATTCCTGTCCTAGTAACACTTTAACCAGAATGCCAGAACCAAAGGTCATGACAATGGCGATCGCCAAGGCAATCCATGCCAATAGGTCATAAAGTTGCTGTAGTTTAGCGTAATATTCTTGTTCGCTTTCCTGTTTTGCCCGCATAATCGAGGGAAAGACAGAAGTACAAACTGCCAAAGGGAAAAAATACCAAACTTCGGAAAATTTGACGGCGGCAGCATAATTTCCCACCACTTCATTACTCGCCATATTACCCAACATTACTTGGTCGATTTTCATATAAATCGTAATCATCATCCCCGACAAAATCAGTGGCCAGGAATCATGGAGCATTTCCTTGGCTCGCCCAAAATTAAATTTCCAATTAAATTTCCAGCGCAACCAGGATTGTTGCGGAGAGAGCTTCCGGGGGCTATATCGCCAGTAAATTACTACATTACCAATAGTTTGCAAGACTTCTTCGGCTAATAATAACCAGACAAAAGCGATTAAAGAAAATCCTCCATAGATCAAGCCGATTTTCAGCGCCGAACCAATGAGCAAACGCAGGCTACCAAGGATCGCCATGGGTTTAGCCAGTACTTGGGCACGAAACCAGAACTCAATTACCTCGCTAGTTCTTAAGATTAGTGCCAAAGCAATGAGCTTAGTCATCCAATGGTTCTGGGGGTCTGAACCCAGGGTGGGCAACACCACCTCAATTAGTGCCAAAGTGAAGAGAGAAGCAGCTAACTTCAGCATTAAAGCCGTACCTAAAATGTCTGGTGTCGCCTCTGGCTCCTGAACCAAATTACGGAGGACGATCGCATCTAAACCTAATTTGGCGATCGCTTCAAACATCCCCACGATACTGAGGCAATAGCTCAACTTACCAAAACTACCTGCACCCAAATATCTAATAACATAGATGCCAACGGTCAAATTAATTACCACACTCAGGATCTTTTCCAGGGATAACCAGCCCACACTACTGATTATTCGGCGCAAACCTGGACTGAGTTGATGGCTGATTCTGACCCATATGTTGAGCATGTGGCTAAAAGTCTACTGTAAGACTCCTGTCTTCAGGATTGATTGTAGACCAGCTAAGTCTAAATAATCTCCTTGAAAATCTCCTTGAAGAATGCGACAAGGTTGTTCTGGCTCTCCTAAATCGCTCACCACTAAAGCCGCCTCCCTAAAGTCTTGCTTCTCAGTGTAGTTGTTGATAGTTACTACGGTAGTCAACCCCGCAGCGATCGCCGACTCTAGTCCATTATCCGAATCTTCCAGCACGATCACCCTAGTAGGGTCAATCTCTAAACGTTTGATTACATAATGATAAATATCTGGAGCCGGTTTTTTAGCCGGCACAATGTCTCCAGCGGCAATGACTGCGAACCAGTCGAGATCGAGATATTTCTCTAGTAACCCAATGACATTGGGGAAAGAAGTGGTCGTGGCGATCGCCAAAGTAATACCGGCGCTCCTGGCTTCTTCAATTAGTCTTTTGGCTCCTGGACGCAAGGCAATGGCGCCACTGTGCAGTAACTCTAGATAATGTTGGGTTTTCAGCTGATGTAGGTGAGCGACAAAATCATTTAGCTCACGATCTGGCTTAAATTCTGGGAGATATTGCCGTAAAAAGTACTTGATGCGTTCTTTGCCCCCAGAGACAGTTAGCAGTTCACCATAAAAATCCACTGACCAATGCCAATCCAGTCCTGCCGACTGAAACCCGCGATTAAAGGCGACTCGATGTCCATCTCGCTCTGTATTTGCTAACGTGCCATCAACATCAAAGATGAGACATTGTAATTGATTGCTCATATTTTAAAGTCGGTGTATACCTCTTTTTGATTACTTATTTTGATTAGTTAAAATTATGCCCTGTGATTACTCACCAGAGAGGAGTGTTTTGTGCAGACATTCCGCAATTCTTTTGGCTGCGCCCGTCTCCCCTAACCGACGTTTGCCATTAAATACAATCTGCTTTAATAACTCCTCGTCGTCAATCACTTTCGCGATCGCTTGACCCGCTTGACCAGGATTTGCCACTAGGGAAATTCCACAACCTAGTAAACGGGACTGAGCTTCCGCAAAGCCGTAGGTAAACTGTGGGCCCTCCCCAGGAAAAGTAACGACGGGCTTACCCAAACCCACAAACTGTTCCGTGGCGGTTCCTGCCATGGCGATCGCCACATCTGCTTGTCGAAAAAATTCTTGGTTATGTTCCTGGGAGAGAGTCAAAATACCCTCATTTTGCATCAGAATCACCGTTTTCTCCAACCGCGATCTGACTTGCCATCCCTGGGTGACGGCACCAATCGTAAAAGATTTTAAATCTAAAGCAGGAGCGATCGCTGCTTGGAAGTTTAACTGCATGGGAGCCAAGACTTTACTGACTGACCACATCGCCATTAAGATCTGCTGCCAATTTCTCGTAGCCTCGGGTATTCTCGAACCGGGCAAGAGTAAAATGTCTAATTTATTAGCTTTTCGTGGTTTGCTTTTGGTGCTCAGCTCGTCCATCATCGGATTGCCTAAATCGTAAGCAGGAATTGCCCACCGCTGTAAAACTTCTGTGGTCAAACTATCTCGCGGAAAAACTGCTCGACAGCGATCGCGATTCATTAACCACCGTTCCCAAGGTAGATATACCGAAGCAAATTGGCGTTCTAACCAGGATGTTTGGGGCAACCAACCAAATTCATTCCGCAAATAGTACTCAGATTTGGCAGTCCCCACAAAAGCATAGTCAGCCTTGCTCAACCAGCCATAGAGTAACGGGACAATATCTCCCACTGCTAAAATTTTGCCGCCTTGCTTGCCCCATTGACGTACCAAGCTTATTTGTTCGAGGGTCAAAGGAATCAATCCATCGCGGAGATCCTGCCAGAGGGGCTGACCTCCCTGATAAATAAAGCCCCCTGACGGCATTTGCTGTACTCGACCTGCTAAAGGAAGATTGAGATTTTGATAAGCATACCCTTGTCCAACTATTGGTAGAGCCGTTATTTCTAGTTCTGCAATATCCTGTAGTAGTCGTTCTATAATACGGGTGGCGATTAGATCTTCTCCATGACCGTTGCTCAGAACTAGCAGTTTCATTCGATTTTAACCAGTCAGTCTGGCTCTACTGTAGACAATTTAATGATTTTTTTGATTATTGCCGTTAATTTATCAATTACGTTGCTCAATATTTACATAGCTATCAGAATTTGGCAATTACGAATCATTATTGCCAGAATTACCACTATTTTGCTCAATTACGAAGGCTATTTTCGTATCCTGTTGCCAGCCGCTCCCCAGGTGATTTACCAAGGACAGGATAATATTTCCCAGATTCACCAACGATATCAGTCATTGCAGAGACAAACTGCACAACTTAGACAGTTGTTCTGGCTATTAAATCAAAGTTACCAAATTTGGCGCAGAATCTAAATTGTAGGTCGCCTATATATCACCAGCGACTTTTTACCTGATGCTTGACGATGATTGAGCTAATTCAGCATTGCTTGACTATTGCTTGGCTGAAAACAGACTAAAGAATAGAACTTAAGCTAGTACCAAACGGGATTCAGCGGTATCTCTAATTAAACTCATTTTGGAGTGGAGATAATCACAAAGAGAAATACGTTCTTGATCTGCTAAGGGTTTTTGGGCATCTAAGCGCTGTAGTAGTCTTTGAATCAAGTCAGACTCGCTCGCTTCTAATAGCTCCCAAGCATTAGTGGCTTCAATCAGGTTCCAGGTTTGGCGTAATAATGTGGTATTCAACTTGCTTAACCTTTAAATAATGGACTTAATCGTCTTAACGCAGAATTCAACTGTGCTAATCTTCTAAATCTTAGTCTAATCAGATCAAATCTAAAGAAAATATTGAGATATAAAGCAAAAATTCATACAAAGCTTAATATATGTCTTTTATTGTTTACTTGCTTTAGCTTTTTCCCGCTGAAATTACTTATTTTCGGGGTGTTTGGTAGCATCACAGGTATCACCAAAACAGTTGATTTTACTGATTAACTGATAAAGACGACCGAAACTTTTTTGATTAAAGTAGAAGCAGAGACGGGGTAAATTTAGAGTGGCCAACTCTTGTTGTTCTTCGGGCAGAGCCGCATTCTGGGTGATCTCTCCGTGGCTCAAAATATCGCTAAACTCTTGATTGAGTTTTGCCAGGACAGAATCTGACAACTTCAGGGTCAGACGCATCACCAAGAGCTTACCCACATAGCGACTTGAATGATAAACTCGATAAAAATCCTTGATGGTTTGACAGGCAACGTCTAGGCGATCGGTAATAGTATATAAATTAGAATCTTCAGGACTAATTAAACCTTTGGCTTTTAGTTGGTGGTTAATATAATCATTCCAAGAATGCCAATAGTCTCCCCCTGGTTGATCTATTAAGACTAACGGCACAGGCCCATATTTACCAGTTTGACAAAGAGTAAGAGTCTCAAACGCTTCATCTTGAGTGCCAAATCCGCCAGGAAAAAGAGCGATCGCATCACTCTCTTTTAAAAAAAACAATTTGCGGGTAAAAAAGTATTTGAAATCAATCAGCTTCTCATCACCATTAATTGCTGAGTTTGCCCCCTGTTCAAAAGGCAGGCGAATATTCAAGCCAAAAGAGTTATCTCTGCCTGCCCCTGCATTTCCTGCTTGCATAATCCCGCCCCCTGCCCCTGTAATCACCATGAACCCTGCCTGGGTCATACGG
>JBJOPG010000190.1:0-8656 GCA_046050865.1 Cyanobacteriota bacterium | reverse complement strand
TGCCCTGCAAGATAAATTGAGTATGGCGGTGATTGAAGGGGATATGACTACCGAATTGGATGCCGATCGCCTCAGACAATATAATGTGCCAGTCATCCCGATTAATACAGGTCGTTCTTGTCATCTAGATTCTAAGATGGTGGCAGGGGGAATTCATACCCTAGAGCATCAGTGTAATCCTGAAACTATCGATTTAGTGTTAGTCGAAAACGTCGGCAACCTCGTCTGTCCTGCGGAGTTTGAAGTGGGGGAACACGCTAAAGTTGCTTTATTGAGTGTTACGGAAGGGGAAGATAAACCATTGAAATATCCTGTTATGTTTCAAGAAGCAGATTGTTTATTAATTACCAAGATCGATTTAGCTCCTTATTTAGATATCGACATCGAGCGAATTATTAATAATGTCCGTCAAATGAATCCAAAGGTAGCTATTTTCACTGTATCAGCTAAAACAGAAGTCGGCTTGGATCTATGGTTTGATTGGTTATTAAATCAGGTCAAAAGCTAAAGCCAAATAAAGTCAAGTAACAAGTATCAATTTAGTAGATTCATCGCTAAAATCAGGCTAAATTGACGAAATTTTCTTTAAAAAGCCTATACAAAATTTCGATACCAAGATAAAGTAATCCTTATCTAAAATATCTTGATTCTACAAGTTTTTAGATTGAATTAATCTTATTTGTTCAACTAACAATTATATTTTTACCTATTGATCGATTTAATATGAATAGAAGAAGCTTACTATCAACCATTGGCGTATTTTTTCTGAGCTTAATCTTAACTATTAGCTGCTCCCAAACCCCTAAAGTTGGTGAAACAGATCAACCTGTAGATCAACCTGCTACCGTTACTGAAGAAAAGCCTATCGTTATCGGCTACAGTAATTGGGCTGGCTGGTGGCCTTGGGCGATCGCCGAACAAGAAGGGATTTTTGCCAAGAATAACGTCAACGTCGAAATGAAATGGTTTGATGGTTATATCGAGTCAATGGAAGCTTTAGCTGCGGGGCAATTAGACGGCAATTCTCAAACCCTCAATGATACGATTTCTTTTGTGGATGGGTCAATTAATGGGGAAGTGGTGGTATTGGTTAATGATAATTCCGCAGGTAATGACAAAATTATCGTGACCAAAGAGATTAATCGCATTGAAGATTTAAAAGGTAAAAAAGTAGCCATAGAAGAAGGAGTAGTAGACGACTATTTGTTATCTTTAGCCTTAGAGTCCAAGGGCATGAAGCGAGATGATGTCGAAATTGTGCCCTTAGAAACTGGCGCGGCGGCGGCAGCTTTTGCTTCAGGACAAACTGATGCAGTGGGAGCTTTTCCTCCTTTTTGGTTGACGGCGCTCAAACGAGAAGGTTCTAAAGAATTAGTCTCCTCCGCCGATTTTCCTGGAGCTATCCCCGACTTATTGGTGGTTACCCAAAAGCTAATTGATGAAAAGCCAGAGCAAGTTCAAGGGTTGATTAATTCTTGGTTCGATACTTTGGAGTTTATGAAGCAAAATCCTACCAAAGCTGATGAAATTATGGCAGAGCGGGCAGGGGTAACAGTCGAAGAGTTGCAGCAGTTTAAAAAAGGGACAAAAATGTTCACCATTGAAGATAATTTAGAAGCATTCAGCCAAGGTGACAATATGAAACACATGTCTTTTGCGGCACCTAAGATGGCGAAATTCATGGTAGATGTTGATTTTATTCCTCAAGCACCAGATTTAACTAAGATCTTCGATGATCGATTTGTTAAAGCCCATGCTGAGACTGGTAAATAAGCTCTAAGCTCTAAGCTCTAAGCCTGTATGGTCATGTTTTATGTAAGGGGAGGAGAATTATGCTAGACACGGAAACTATTCAAAACACCTCAACAATTGTCAAAACTAGTTTAAGACCGAGTTATTTTTGGAATATTAACCAAGATATTCCGAAGCCTTGGTTGTGGTTGTCTAGCTTTGTTTCTCTGGTCTTTCCTCTGATGGTTTGGTATTTAGTCACTAAATATTCCGCCATCGAATCAATCTTTTTACCCTCCCCTGGAGATGTGGTTGCCGCAGTTGGCAATTTGTGGTCGAAAGGATATTTACTGACGGATATCAAAGTCAGTTTTTTAAGGGTCAGTCTCGGATTTATCTTGTCGGCGATCGTGGCTGTCCCTCTGGGGATTTTAATGGGGACTTTTGCCAGTATTAGAGCCTTGTTTGAACCGATTATTGGTATTGTGCGCTACATGCCAGCCCCTGCCTTTATTCCTTTGCTGATTATCTATCTAGGAATCGATGAAGCACCAAAAATTGCCCTGATCTTTATTGGGACAGTGTTCTTTAATCTGTTGATGATTATGGATAGCGTCAAATTTGTTCCCCAAGAATTAATTGAAACCACTTACACCCTTGGGGGTAAACGATGGCACGTGCTGTCTGAGGTCATTACACCGTTTATTGTTCCTCGCATCATTGATACTTTTCGGGTGAATATGGCAGCTTCTTGGAATTTGGTGGTGGTAGCGGAACTTCTTGCAGCCTCAGAAGGTTTGGGCAAAAGAATTTTATTGGCGCAGAAATTTTTGCGGACGGAAGAAATTTTTGCTTGTCTAATTATTTTGGGCTTAATTGGGTTTGCGATCGATTTAGGGTTTCGCTTGTTGGTAAGGATCACTTGTAAATGGGCGTTTTGAATTAGTCTTTAATCTTTAAATATTTTGCTTAATTTTATCATTCAGTAATCGTTATGAATCATTTGAAATGCACTTAGAAATATCTCATCTACATAAGCAATTTAAGACGAAAAACGAGCCTGTGATTGCTCTCAAGAATATTAATCTGCACGTAGAAACAGGAGAATTTGTCTGCGTCGTCGGAGCCTCTGGTTCAGGAAAATCAACTTTGCTGCGCTTAATTGCGGGACTGGATTTTCCAACTTCTGGCTCGATTACCATAGATGGTGAACCTGTGATTGGCCCAGGGGCGGATCGAGGAATGGTCTTTCAAAAATATACTCTCTATCCCTGGATGACGATTCAGAAAAATGTGGAATTTGGCTTAAAACTCTTGGGTGTTACTAGTCAAGACAGACGAAAATCCGCTTCTTATTATTTGGATATCGTCGGTTTAAACAAGTTTGCCCAATCTTTGCCACAACAGCTTTCTGGGGGCATGAAACAGCGAGTAGCGATCGCCCGTGCCTTAGCAACTCAACCCAAAATACTCCTGATGGATGAACCATTTGGGGCATTAGACATTCAAACTAAAGAAAATATGCAGCAATTTCTTCTAGAGGTATGGGAACAGACGGGCTGCACTATTTTGATGATTACCCATGATGTGCGAGAAGCGGTCTTCTTATCTCAAAGGATTTATGTGCTTTCCACTAGACCAGGAACAGTCAAGCAAGAATTTAAGATCGAACTGCCAGGCGATCGCACCCTCGACAGTCGCTACAATGGGGGGAACCCCCACAACGCACTGTCTCGCAATTATCAAATTAAACGCCATCCAATTTTTCATCAACAGGCGGATGAAATTTTGGACTTGTTGAGAGGTATTTAGCTAAACTGGTAACCATAAGTCTGGTAATAACTATCAAATTCGGTGATTTTGATTCAAAATGCAAAACATAAGCTGATTTCCCTGGCTATCAGCCTAGCTGCCGCCCTTATCCCAACATCTGTGCCCACAGCGGCAACGGCGGCGGAAAGAATCACCTTCAACGTAACTCCTTTCGGTCAGTTTCAGGTTAAGGTCAAGGATCTTGAAGCTTTTGTAGCTAGAGGTTCAAGAACTGATGAATTGAATTACTATCTTGACCGTCTGACTCCAGAACAATTAGCCAAATTGCCAAAATTACTATCCACTCCCTTAGAGTTTAAGCCTCTAACGATCGCCAAGTTTAGCAATTCTGCCGTTGGGGCGATCGCCATCAAAAACTTTGGTAAGGGGATCAGAAGTGAGAAGGGCAATGGTTTTTATGCCTTGAGAGGGGCAATGATCGCCGCTGCATTTGACAAGGAAGGATTGACTATCCTTAATTTATTGCATCACTATCCCCTCGAAACAATTCACCTCGATCTGGGGGTACTAAATCAATATCTTGAACGCGGTACGAAACTGGCAGCCAACCGAGAAATAATTGATCGCACTTGGTTTGCTCATCATCAACCTCAATTATTAAAGAAGCAAATATTAAAAGCACAAACTAAGCAACCAGTCGATTTGGCAATGCCTGGTCAGTATGCTTGGCAGAAACGAACTCTGACCTATAAAAATCCTCATCGTCAAGAAACTGGATTGTTTGACCTTTATCAACCAAAATATCCACCAAAAGGCGATGGGATGAATTCCACCCCGAGCGATCGCCCTTTGCCAGTAATTGCCATTTCCCATGGGATGGCTTCCAGCCGACAAACTTTTGCTTATCTCGCCAAGCATTTAGCCTCTCATGGCTTTGCTGTGGCAGTAATTGAACACGATGACATGAGTTTAGCTAAGTTTGATCGCGTTCTAGCGGGGAGAGAATCTTTTCCCGGGGCAAATAATTTAATCGATCAACCTCTAGATATTAGTGTTGTTCTTGACCGCTTAGAAGTCGAAGCTAATCTTAACCTAGAGCAAGTAGGCTTAGTCGGTCAGTCTTTTGGTGGCTACAGTGCTTTGGCTTTAGCTGGAGGAACTTTAATTCCCGAAACAAAGCCTGGAGAGTGCCAGTCTGATAGTTATTCAGATGTCTTATTAGACTTATCTTCCTTGGCTAAATGCACTTTCAATCAACAATATCAAGCTCCAGTCAAGTTGCTAGACTCTAGGGTTAAAGCCGTAATTGCCATCAATCCCATGGCAAAGGTTTTTGGGTCAGCGGGAATGAGTCAAATTCAAACTCCAACCATGATCATTTCCGGCAGCAACGACCTAATTATGCCCCCAGTTGCAGAACAAATCAAACCCTTTTCTTGGCTGAATGACAACCTGGAGAAATATTTGGTTTTGGTCAAGCCAGCAACTCACTTTAGTTTTTTGCAGGAAGGTCTGGGGGTTTTGCCTGTCCCCGATAAAGTGGTAGGGCCTCGTCCCATCTATGCCTATCCTGCTTTAAAAACTCTCAGTACGGCTTTTTTTCAATCTTATCTGGCTCAACAGTCTGAATATCAAACCTATTTACAAAGCGATTTCCCTCCGGGAACCCTAAAGGACTTGCTTCGCGATCGCACTTCCCAATTAAACAACCATGCTTTTAAATTTTCAATTCTGCGGCATATAGATGAGAAGGCATTAGAGCAATTTGAGGATTGAGTTCGGAGTTTGGAGTTCGCCCTAAAGGATTAGCCCTAAAGGATTAGCCCTAAAGGATTAGCTCGCAAGCTCGCGTCCTTCGCGTCGAGTTCGGAGTTGGTTGATCTTTAAGTAGAGGTTGCTAAAAAAAATAAACATGAATCAAATTCCAGAAATTTTGATAATCTGAGGAAGTCTATATTCAGCAATCATCGCCCCATGAACAAGTCTCAACAATTGCGTACTTTAGCCGTAGATATTGGTGGTAGTGGGATTAAGGTCATGGTTTTAGATGAGGAGGGGAATCCCTTAAGCGATCGCCAGCGCCTCAAAACTCCGAACCCTGCTAAACGACAAGCAGTAATTGACACCATTCAAACTCTGGCAAAAGCGCAAGAATATGACCGTGTTTCGGTGGGTTTTCCTGGGGTGGTGCAAAACGGAGTGATTAAAACTGCGGTAAATCTTGATGATGATTGGCTGCAATACGACCTAGCTACTAACTTAAGCAAATTGCTTTCTAAGCCTGTGAAGGTTGCTAATGATGCGGATATACAGGGCTTGGGGGCAATTTCAGGTCAGGGGGTAGAGTTGGTGATTACTCTGGGAACAGGATTTGGTTCAGCTTTGTTTGTTGACGGCAAACTAGTGCCTAATCTGGAAATGGGGCATCATCCGTTTCGCAAGCGACAAACCTACGAAGAGCAATTGGGTAGAGCCGCCATGGAAAGACATGGAACCAGAAAATGGAATCTACGCCTGGAAAAAGCGATCGTTTGTTTAGAACGTCTATTTAACTATGAAACCCTCTATATTGGCGGTGGAGAAACTAAACAGATTAACTGTAATTTGCCTGCTAACGCCAAAATTATCCCCAATGTTGCGGGGTTATTAGGGGGTATTAAGTTATGGGCAAAGTGAGTTTGATGAGTTGCACAATTGAATGGTGTAGTTTGGGAAAAGGGAAAAGGGAAAAGGTGTGCTTCTCGTCCTCATCAAAAAAAGCTTATAGCTTATAGCTTAAACAAAGCCCTTTACTGATTACTACTCCAGTTAATTGGCAAAAGATTTTCTTGGATATCGTTAGTACTGGGAAGATCTGCCGTAGCTTGATCTAAAACGGCTTCGACGCGCTCATATATTGCCTGGGCTTCTTCTAAAGAATTCCCGATACTAGTTAAACCCAATTTGCCGAATTCGGATAAGGCTCCCATCAGATGAAATACTGTGCCTGTTAAACTGCTGCTATCAAAATGTAGTCTTTCTTGGGCAATAATATCCATCAGATCGTTAGGCAATAGACCTTGATACTGAGCTTTTTGCAGGTTGTCGGTGGCAATATAGTATTTTTCTTGGTTTTGTTGACTCAAGAAGTTTCCTGTATCGTAATCAAAACTGCCGTTAGTTAATAGTCTTAAAGTCATAAAAGGGTGGGTAGTGCCACCTTTACGAAGGTTAATTTCGATCGCCTGAAGATCCCATGCTTTAGTTTCAGGGTCTTGTACAGCGATAAAGTCTACCCCATAACGTTCGATCGCCCCCTTGGCAGCCAAAACTTCCCCCACTTTTAAACCTAGTTCCTGGATTTCAATTCGATAGTCGGCATCCGCAGGAAAATAACACCCTTCATATACCTGTCCATCTACACCCCCCAAGATCTGATCGTGAGTGGAGATAATTTCCACTTCCCCCGATGGTCGAATATAACCTTGAACACTTGGCGATCGCTTGACTTCTCCTTCGATAAAAGCTTCAACAATTGCCCCTAATTCGGGAATTCGTGCCGCAAAAGTCCCCCAAGTTTCTCCCTCTCCTTGAAAACTCATGGTTTCTAGCTGTTGACTTAGGGCAGCTTTACTTGCTGCCTCGCTTGCTGCTTCATCTGTGTCCCTGGGAGTATAATCCTGAATTGGTCTTAAATCTAGGATGGCATTGCCTTCTCCTGAAAAGCCTTCATTGAGCTTTACCACAATCCGTTGTAGGTTGGGCTGTCTTTGCCACAGTTGCCATAATTCCTGGATTAAATCCGTGACATTTTTGACAGTATAACTGCCGTCAGGATGAGTAATGCCCGCTGCCGCAAAAATTCGACGACTACCATCTTTAGAACCCCACTTGAGGACTTCCGGCGATGCCGCAAGTAAGGGAATACCTAGCTTAAGAGATAGCTGCTGCTCAAGGTCGGTGGAGTTATAACAAACCATATAAGACCGATGCGGACGGAGGGCACGACGAATCTTTTCCACCAGTCGAGGACGGTTTAAGATCTTTTGGGTTAAGGGTTTGAGGGAGCCATCATAGGTACTAATTAGCAGTAAGCGATCGCGAGCATGGGAAAAAGGAATTCCTGGTAGCAGTTGCAGATAGTAATCAATGACGATGGGACACAAAGGCAAAGCAGTAATATAAATTACCCTAGTCAGAGGATTGCGCAGACGAATCAAAGAAAATAATAATCTCTCTTCGTAATGCAAGAACCCTGCTACTTTATCCCCCACCTGTTGATCGACGCTAAAGGAAGGGATCACCAAAATATCGTAGTTATCCTGGTCGAAAATATCAATACTTTGCCAAAGTTGACCCTCTTCTGGCGATTTCGTCCATTCCCTTAGCTGATTTTGTAGTTGCCGAAAATGCTCAATTGCTGTTGAATGACTGTCTACCATGACTTAGAAGGACTATACTGGTCGAGAAAACTCTAAGAGTCATGGTAACTTGCGGCGAATCTCCATAGTTTCGTCTGTTTCAAGAATTAATAAGTAATGGCGTTACTGATTTTGGCGTTGCTGATGTGAACTATGAAACCGAAGAGTAATCTGTACGTAGCTATTAGCTTCTAGCTCCTAGCTTCTAGCTTTTTAGTTGATTTGCTTCCATAGTGAAAATAGTCGAATCATATATCGATCCAGCAACGCCCTGATTTTTAGAATATCAAAATAATTAATAACTTTTCTCTTCCTTTATGCCTAAATTATTAGTTGTTACCACCGTGCCCATTACCATTCGTAGCTTTCTCCTGCCTTTTATTAAACATTTTCGCAGCTTGGGTTGGCAGGTGGATGGGATGGCACAAGGGATTTCAGCAGATCAAGATTGTGTGGCGAATTGCGATCGCATTTATGATATTCAATGGTCGCGGAATGTTTTTGATCCCAGAAATCTGCTGGCAGGAGTTTCACGGGTTAAAGAGGTAGTAGCAGCGCAAAAGTATGATTTAGTTCATGTTCACACCCCCATTGCCGCTTTTGTCACTCGCTATGCCCTAAAAGATGTCAAAAAAACCAAGGTTATCTATACAGCTCACGGTTTTCATTTTTATCGTGGTGGTAGTGCGGTTAAAAATGCAATTTTTCTCAGTTTAGAAAAGCTGGCGGGACAATGGACTGACTATCTAATC
>JBJOPG010000189.1:0-8683 GCA_046050865.1 Cyanobacteriota bacterium | reverse complement strand
GAGCTAAAAGCTAAAAGCTTAAAACCGATTGACAAACAACGTAGTCTCTTAACTTGTCACCAATGGGTAATGGGTAATGGGTTCTATCCAACTGAAATTCTCTGTAAAATGGCGTTGCTGAATCAGGACATAAAAAGTCAGGTTATTATTTTGACTACATTCTTTAAAAGCTAAGAGCTAAAAGCTAAGAGCTAAAAGCTAAAAGCTAAAAGCTAAAAGCTAAGAGCTACCTAATCAACTGACAACGGCTGTAAGATGAGAGCGATCGCTTAACTTGATTAGTTTTGGGCCTTGGGGGCAAAATTCCACCATACTCACCGCTGCGACAGGTAGATCAAGGCGATCTCGATAGCGTCCCACATCTATTCCCAATAGGGAACACAACATGATTCTGATGGTAGCTTTATGGGAAACCACCAACACGTTACCAGTCTGGTAAGTTTTTTCAATTTCCTCAATCACTTCAGAACTGCGACGAGCAATATCAATGGCTCTTTCTCCCTCTGGGGGAGCATTCCAGCCAGGTTCCGCTTGCCACTTCACATATTCATCGTGATATTGCTGATTAACTTCTGTGGGGGTTTTTCCTTCCCACTGACCAAAGTTAATTTCTTTAAGACCGTCTCTTAGCTGCATCTCCATCCCAATCATGGCGCATAGAGGTTTAGCTGTTGCCATCGTGCGAATCATGGGGCTAGAAAACACTGCTGTCCACTCAATTTTAGAGTAAGCAAGGGCAAAGTCTTTTGCCATCATTGCACCCTCTGTAGTCAATTCCACATCAGAAGTTCCACAAAAACCACCTGTTTTACTAGCAAGGGTTTCCCCGTGTCGTACAAAATAAAGATTTAGAGTCATTATTTGCCAAGATAATTTGTTTTAATGCAGTCTAACTAACTAACTGATGTTGCGTACCCATTAATCTGTAAAGATTGGGAAAAGGGAAAAGGGAAAAAGCTAGTCAAGTGTGTAAATAATTTTGTTTAGGTACTTATTTCTCGTTGTTTTGCGCAACATCAATAACTAAAGCTGATCAAAGGTCAGAATTTTAATAATTTGCTCTGATATTCTTAGCTGCCTTGGCAACTGTATCTGCAATCCGTCTGGCTCTAGTTTTAGATTGTTTGGCGTTTTTAATCCATTCCAAAATACCTCGTTTTGTTGATGGTGGAAAAGCTGTCCAATTTTCTTCGGCAATTTGATTTACGGCAAAAGCATTCTTTAAATCATCTGGCAGTATCAGTGCTTCGACATCATCCAAAAAAGACCACGAGCCATCTTTTTGAGCTTGTTCAATTTTGGCTAACCCCGCTGCTTGGAGTAAATCTGCTTGTTGTAATGTTGCTACATATTCCTTATTTACTTTTGACCAATTACTCCCATTTTTACGGGGAGAAATATAGGTCATTGTCCTTACTTCATCTAATTTACGAGGCAAACTATCTATCCAGCCAAAACACAAGCATTCTTGCACGATATCACTGTACGGAAGATAAAATTTACTCTGTTTTTTATAAGAGACTAGCCAAACCCCTTTCCCTTGCAAATGATTAGCTTGTAACCAGGATCGTAAATCCTGGCGTGTCTTTGCCTCTACTTTGGTGGCATTTTCCAGAGGTTTAACCATCTTCCAAATACAGATACAGATACATCGTAGTAAGGGCGAATGGCCATTCGCCCTTACATTTTAAAACGGCCATTGCCAATTTACCATCTCAGGTTTATCCATTCCCTGTTCGTGGGCATAGGCTAAATTATCGATGATCTCATTCCTCATCCGCTCTCGCACATAGACTGCTCTAGAGCCAAGTTTTTCCACGCGATCAATCACGTCAATCACGAGGTTAAAGCGATCGATTTGGTTAAGCATTGCCAATTCTAAAGGGGTATTAATATTTCCTTTTTCTTTGTATCCTCTGACATGGATTCGTTCTTGATTGGTGCGGCGATAAGCTAACTTATGAATCAACCAAGGATAGCCGTGGAAGTTGAAGATGATGGGTTTATCAGGAGTAAAAAGAATGTCAAATTCCTTATCGGACAAGCCATGAGGATGTTCGGTTGCGGACTGTAAACGATACAAATCTACTACATTAATAAACCTCACTTTCAGTTCGGGTAATTCTGCTCGCAGGATGGCAGTGGCAGCTAAAGATTCCATAGTGGGAATATCGCCACAGCAAGCCATAATTACATCAGGTTCATCCGCTGCTTTGCCACAGTCGTCATTACTCGCCCAATCCCAAATGCCAATCCCTTTGGTACAGTGCTTAACTGCTTGATCCATAGTTAAATATTGCAGATGATTTTGTTTGTCAGCGACGATGACATTGATATAGTCTTTACTCCGCAGACAATGATCTGCTACAGACAATAAGCAGTTGGCATCAGGGGGAAAATAAATCCGTGTCACATCTGCACTCTTGTTAGTTACTAAATCTACAAAACCTGGATCTTGGTGGGAAAAACCATTATGGTCTTGTCGCCACACCAGAGAAGATAACATCAGGTTGAGGGAAGATACTGGGGCGCGCCAGGGAACGTGTTTTTTAGAGATGTCTAACCATTTAGCGTGCTGGTTAAACATGGAGTCAATGATGTGAACAAAAGCTTCATAACTATGGAAAAAGCCATGTCTTCCTGTTAGTAAATAAGCTTCTAACCAACCTTCTAGAGTATGTTCACTCAGCATCTCCATCACTCTGCCGTCAGGGGAAAGCTGTCCGCCATCTGCGTCTTCGGGGAGGTAATCCGCCATCCAGACTTTCTTGGTAACTTCGTAGATATCTTGCAAGCGATTGGAAGCGGTTTCATCAGGGCCAAAGACGCGGAAATTAGTCATGTTTTGCTTCATGATATCCCGCAAAAACTTACCTAATACTCCAGTGTTTTCTACTTCTATCTTCCCTGGCTGCTCCACTGGCACAGCATAATCATAAAAGCTAGGTAATTTTAAATCCTTCCGTAGTAGACCGCCATTGGCTACTGGATTGGCGCTCATGCGCTTGATGCCCACAGGGGCTAATGCTTTGAGTTCCGGAATTAAGCTACCCTGCTCATCAAACAATTCCTCTGGTTTATAGCCTTTCATCCATTGTTCTAGAAGCTTTAGGTGTTCTGGATTGGTGTGCATTCCTCCCATGGGTACTTGATGCGATCGCCAAAATCCTTCTACTTTATGTCCATCTACTTCCTGGGGGCCTGTCCAGCCTTTAGGCGTACGGAGGATAATCATCGGCCAGCGGGGACGAAAGGCTTTGTTTTGACTGCGGGCTTGCTGTTGATACTCGCGAATTTTAACTACGCATTCTTCCATCACTGCTGCCATTTTTTGGTGCATGACTTGAGGATCAGAACCTTCAACCACATAGGGAGTATAGCCATAGCCTTGAAATAGCTGCTCTAGTTCTTCGGGGCTAATGCGGGCGAGAATTGTCGGGTTAGCAATCTTGTAGCCATTGAGGTTAAGAATGGGTAATACTGCCCCATCGCGGATCGGATTGAGGAATTTATTAGAGTGCCAAGCAGTGGCCAAAGGGCCTGTTTCGGCTTCGCCGTCTCCCACTACACAGGCAGCAATTAAATCAGGATTGTCATACACTGCACCATAGGCATGGGAAATACTGTAGCCTAACTCTCCTCCTTCGTGGATTGAGCCTGGAGTTTCAGGGGTGCAATGACTCCCAATATAGCCAGGAAAAGAGAATTGCTTAAAGAATTTCTGCATCCCTGCTTTATCTTCACTTTTATCAGGATAGACCTCAGAGTAAGTCCCTTCTAAATACGTGGGAGCTAATACCCCAGGTGCTCCATGTCCTGGCCCAGCGATAAAGATGGCATTAAGGTCGTACTTTTTAATTAAGCGATTGAGATGAATGTAGGTAAAACTAAGGGCAGGAGATGAACCCCAATGTCCTAATAGGCGCTGCTTAATCTGCTCTGCTTTTAGAGGTTCTTTGAGTAAAGGATTGTCCCGTAAATAAATCATGCCCACCGCGAGATAATTACAGGCACGCCAATAAGCATCTATTTGGTTGATTTCTGTAGTCGTTAAAGCTGTTATGGATGTCGAATCTTTTGAGGGAGTAGATACCATGATTTTTTAAAAACTAAGATGATTAAAAACTAAGCTGATTGCAAACTTTTTGGAGAACTTGAGCCGAGTGATGAAGCTGTTGTTCTTCTCTGGGACTTAAATATAGGTTAACGGTTTTGAGGATACCTTGGTCGCTGACCACTCGCGGTAAACCTAGGCAGACATCGTGAAGATTGTATAGTCCATCCACCAAGCCACTAACTGTCAGCACCCGCTCTTGACTGTGTAAAATTGCCTTGACAATATCCGTCACCACTAAACCGATCCCATAGGAGGTATATCCTTTCCGTTGAATCACTTCATAAGCAGCATTTTTTACCTGCTCAAAGATCGCTGTTAACTCTTGGCGATCGCCTGATGTCAAATCTGACCAATCTTGAGTCAGTAATTTCTGACCCGCCACATTTGCCGTACTCCAGAGCGGAACTTCGCTATCCCCATGTTCACCAATAATATATGCATGGACGCTGCGAGGGTCGATATTCAACTTGCTAGCCAGTAAAGAACGGAAGCGAGAGGTGTCTAGTACCGTTCCGGAACCGATCACCCTGGAGCTAGGAAACCCCGATATTTTTAGGGCAACATAGGTCATGATGTCTACAGGATTGGTCACAATTAATAAAATGGCATTGGGGCAATATTCAACCACATCCGCCAAGATCTGTTGATAAATGGCAACGTTCCTTTCTAGTAAATCAAGACGAGTTTGCTCTGGTTTTTGCGCTGCTCCAGCAGTAATAATCACCAGATCCGCATCTTTGCCCGCATCGGCTACCGTTCCTGCTACCAGATGAGTCGGCGCGATTAAAGACATACCGTGAATTAGATCCATCACTTCCCCCTCAACCTTTTGCTGGTCAAGATCTTGCAGAATTAATTCATCAAAGCAATTTTGAATCAGTAAGGAATAAGCACAGGCTAGCCCGACCTGTCCCAAGCCGATAATGACTCCTTTGCGGGGATTAAGCCGACTGGTTCGGACAATCGCACTGTTAGCGGTAAAAATTTTCTCAAACATATAACTATGACCTATCTCGATCAACTACGAATTATTCGGCCATCTCCAGGCTTGATCTCTGGTGTTTAAATGAAAGTGGGGTTAGTAGAGTTGAATTTTCTGGTATCGGCATCCGTACTAGCAATACAGAGCAAGGAGCATTATGCAAGACATAACTGCTAACACTGCCCAAAAAGATATCTTTGATTGTTGAATATTCTTTTCTACCCATAACGATCACATCGGCATGACACAATTGAGCAAATTCACAGATCGTCGAACTAGGATGCCCCGTAATTTGACCAAATTCTGTGGTGATGCCCGCGGCGATCGCTTTTTGAGTAAAGGAACGTAGGAGCTTTATTCCTTGTTGTTTACCATCAGACCATTCTGGGTCATATCCTTGATTTCTACGGCGCATAATCTGCGGTTCGTCATGGATATAGCGATCTCGATGGGGCCCCGCGTAAAAAGATCTCAAAGGACTACGGTCAGCTTCAATAGACAAAATGTGCAGGAGAATTAAGTTTCCTTGGTCGCCTTTAGCTAAAGCTAAAGCTTGGTCAAATATTTGTTGGTTAATTACTGATGAATGGTCAATTGCCGCTAGAATTCTGTTAAACATCTTCCTTGATCGCTGCTGGGTTTCCTCTTCCCTGCTTAAAAGCTATTACATGGGGGCGCAGCCCTTTGTTTAGGGCAATAAGTCTAAATCTTGATCCATTAGTTCTTATAGTTCTGATTGAACATTGCTTGCTGACTATCTTCCTCTTGTGCTTCCTGGTGCAGTGGCTCGACAGCATAAGCTACTGAATTTGTATCATTACGGACAATTAACACTGAACAAGGGGCGTGATGAGTAATATAGTTACTGACGCTACCTAGAAACATCTCCTTCAGACCTTTTAATCCCCGACTACCCACTAAAATCAAATCCGCCGACCAAGTACTGGCAAATTCGCAAATCACCCGTCCTGGATTGCCAGTTAATTGAATAAATTCGGTGTTTACGCCTTTTGCTTGTGCCCCTTGTATCTTCCCTTGTAAAAAATCAATTCCTCTTTGTCGATCATCCTCAAACATTTTTTTAGATAACTCATAATCATAGTCATCCAATACGGGATAATCAATGAAGCCCTGGATTACAGGAAAATTTAGTTCGTCTTCAGCTAATACATGCATGATCATTAGAGTTGCCCCTGTATTCTTGGCTAAAGACACTGCCTGGTCAAAGACTGCCTGATTGGCTGCGGAATAATCTACTGCCACTAAAATTTTTGCAATTTTATCGATCATTTGTTCACCTCTTGACTGTTACCTCAATTACCGAGGGGTGCTGACAACGTTTTATAGGTTGTTATTTCTGTTGTAAATTAATAACTTGAGAAACTTGTGAAGATGCTAGCGTTATTCTTCCCGAGAGAAAACTAGCTAAAATTATCGATCAAAATTTAGAGATGTTTAAGAAGAAATTACCATGCATCAATAACATCAATCCAATTTTCTTGGGTGGTATCGATGGTAGTGACATAAGCTCGTTCTGCTGGAGTGAAACTTTCCGCCTCTGCCATCTGACTATTAATTAAAGCTACCCCTGCATCAGAAATATCCCCCTGTCTTTGGCTTAAGCGATCGCCCAGCACTGCGATCGGTGCCGTACAGTAAAAAATTTGCAATGGTATATTTTGCTCTTGAGCTTGAACAATCACAGGTTGACGCCAAGCCAGGCGATCGTATTTAGCATCCAGGATAACTGTATATCCTGCTTGAGCTAACCTAACTCCTAATTCCAGAAGGCGATCATAGGTTTTTTGGCTCATGGAGGCGGTATAGATAGCATCAGTTGCCTGCTGTTCTAGGGGTATTCCTGCCAAGTGTTTCCGTACGGCATCAGAACGAATCTGGATGGCGCCGATTTTCCTGGCAATAGTTCTGGCAACGGTACTTTTCCCCGAACCCGATAAGCCAGACATTAAAATTAATTTACCTGTTTTACCCGATTGAGCTTGAGTATATTGGTAAGCTTGTCGATAATAGTTACGAGCTAGTTGTTTGGCTGACTGCCGCTCACTTTCACTGACTTGAGAATCGTTCAGTAAAAAAGAATTTACTTTAGCCCGCACATAAGCCTGTCTACTCAGATATAAAGGCAGTACTAGTAGTCCCTCCCAATCTCCTGTGTTTTCCAGATAACTATTCAAAAAGATATTGGCAAATTCTAGTTTATTTCTCGCCTCTAAATCCATCACAGTAAATGCTACGTCATACATCGTATCCACAAAGCGAAAAGATTCATTAAATTCAATCCGATCAAAAAGTAGAATCCGATCTTGCCAGAGACAAATATTATTGAGATGCAAATCCCCATGGCATTCTTTGATTTTTTGCTGCTTTACTCTGGCTAGCAAGAGATCTTCTCGTTCAGCAAAGAAAGCATCGCTATAGGCTTTAGTGGCAGTAAACTGCCCTTGAGTCTGGACAACGCCGATATATTTTTGCGACTGGCGATAGTTCTCCTCAAAAGCCGCTTGTATTTTCTCTACAGTACCAAAACTACTGATATATTTACTTGTTGCAGCCTGATTATGAAATTGCGCCACAACTCTGCCTAATTCTCGAAAGCGATCGCTCGAAATTTTTTCCGCCTCTAAAAGATTACTAAATAAGTTCTCCTGAGGAAATTGGCGCATCTTCAGGGTGTATTCGATGATATTTTCAACTCCACCCAGAATTAGTCGATTATCCTGTTTGCTAATGGCAATAACTTGTAAATAAAGCTCTGGGACAATCTGCTGATTAAGTCTTAATTCTGTCTCTAAAAAATACTTTCTTTTTGCCAAAGTAGAGTAATCAAGAAAACCATAATTAACACTTTTCTTGACTTTATACACATACTTTCCTGTTAAAAAAACATAAGAAGCATGAGTTTGGACTAGTTCAATATTTTTGACAACATCATGAGGGTAAAAATCTGCCTGCCCCATCTCAACTATCAACTGAGCAATATCATTAGCCATAGGCATTAATAATTAGCTTCTAGCTTCTAGCTTTTAGCTTTTAGCTTTTAGCTTTTAGCTCGCAAAGTATAGCAATAAAAAACTTTTTCCAACACTTTTTTCCCTTTCCGTTCAAGATAAATTTCTAATCGACCTTCAGGGATTTCTGGGAATGAAATTTTTTGCTTGGGAAAGAGAGTTTTTTCCCAACTAGAGTGTTCGCTATTTACCAGTCTAACAAGCTGCTTTGTGGAGGTGGAATTATCATAATGACAAAGTCTAGCTGAAGTTGTCTGAGGGATAGCTGGTGCTGCACTCATTAATTGCATAGTTTTCCTCACTCTGAATTTAAATTGAATCTAGATTTTAGATTTAATCGCAAATCGATATCTAATTGAAATCAAATGAATCATAATTTTAAAACTTGAAGAATCTGTGAAGGTCTGAAAAAAACTTCAGACTAAGTGCCCAAGAAAAATACGAGGTAAATATAAAACGCCTGATGTGAATTATCTTCGTTCTAATTTACTAGCTCTTAGCTCTTAGCTATCAATACGTGGATCTAATCTAGAATCCAACAATCATGAGAATACT
>JBJOPG010000188.1:0-8736 GCA_046050865.1 Cyanobacteriota bacterium | reverse complement strand
ATTGACGAATTTCAATTCAATGATGCTGCTTATTATAGTTTGGCATTTCCTACCACAATTAGTTAACTAATGGAACAAAAAATAAACTCTTTTCCCTAAGCCAAAGATGTCTCTCTAGTTAAAACAAAAACATTACCTTCATTGCCCCGACCAATACGCATATCCTGGTCTAAATAGGTGGTTTCCAGCCAACCTTTCTGTTCGCCGCGATCAATCTTAAAGTCAATGGGCAAAAATTTCTTACCCGACTCAATCTGCTGAATCATCTTGGCAGGAGTTTTGTAACTCAAAAAGCGTTGCAAACCAATAATCGAGCGTTCAAAGATCACATTGATACGGCGCTCAGAAACAGGGTCAAAGCTAGCAGCTACACTTACCAGACCTTCTAACATGGGTAAACCCATAATTTCAGCAATATTATACACCTTGGCTTCTGAGACCCGAATACATTGATAAATTTGACCTAGTTTGAACAGGGGAAAGCGATCTAATCCGAGAATACCTTTACTAGTGGTATACAGCAAACGCCAGTCACCGTTAAGCAGATCCCTAGCTTCCAAAGGCTTTTTAGTTGGATTAATATCTTCCAACTGTTGAATTGCCGAGAGTACCCTGGCATTATCAATCTCATTTGCCAGCAAACCACGATTCTTACCAGCGATCGCTTCTAACAATTCTGCTTTCTTACTCATAATCTCTCAACTCAAATCAACAATTCTAATCCAGCTACTTACTATTTTATCGGCTTATTCGTCCGAATATCTTGACCGAATATGTTGGCAAGAAAAAAACGACCGTTGGTTAGATTTTGGCGATCGTTTTTGGTTTTAGATATTTTGGTTGGTTACCTTTGACTGTATTTTAGGGTTACTGGTTCGCTCTCAAAGAGATTGCCGTTCCCCAATCATGACCTGGTGCAGGAGGTAAAGAGCTAATACTCTCGCCATCAGTGGCATCTTCGCCAATGGTTTTGGCGACTTCCATTCCCGATTGCTCTAAAATCACTTTGGGATTAGAGTAACGATTGCGATCAACTCTTTTAACCAGCACTTGACCATTAGACAAATAATCCCCCACTTTGACATAGCGGCTGCTAGTTTCTTCAGGTGCCTTAACAATTAGTCTAATTTTGCCATTCGCTTCATACATTCCCGAGACAACTACATTGTTTGCCAAGGTTGGCTCAAATGCTTCTGGGGGAGCAGAGACTTCTGGATTATTATAGCTACGGTCTGGTCGAGCCTGAGTATAGCGCCCGTAACGATTTTGATTGGCGATCGCACTTGCTGGTTTGGCAGACTCTTTTTTCAACTTATTAGCATCCTCTTTAAGTTTAAGCCGAGGATTCAGGGCGACCACGGAAAAAGGATCATTTCTACCACGAACACTACTTCTAACTCTAGCATCAGGGTCTGTTGCAGGAATTAAACCAGCGATTTCAGGAAGACTCTCTGTTTCTAACTTTGCTAATTCTAAATCGGCAAAATCTTCCTCTGTTGTCTCTATTTGAGCTTGAGTACTGTCAGTTTTTAGAGGATTTGATTGAGCGGTCTCTTCTCTTAACTTCTCTTGAGAATCAGCAAAGCCAGAGAAAAAAGAACACCCGCCTGTTGCCAAAGCCAAAGTTCCGATTAATGTCAACAATACAACTTTATTCATAATAATAATACTAAGTATCGATTAAGATTACCCAATTTAATCTGTAATCAAACATTGCAGACTCTAAGATAACAGTTGACCTTAAGATCAGCCAGAGATTTAAACCTAAAATCTAACTTTAAATCTAAATCTTTTCGGATGCCATTGACTTCTTCAATAGATTCAAGCCTTTCTTAAGTTGGCGAGAAACTGTCACCACACTAATATCTAACATTTGTGCGGTTTCTTTTTGAGTCAAATCATGGAGAAAAACAAATTCCAAAACATCTCTAGTACGGTCTTCTAACTCTCCCAGAGCTTGCTGTAAACGGACTCGATCTTCATAGACTAATTGAAAACTACGATACTTGGGATCAGCAACGAGATCGCAAAGACTAGTCTGACTGTCTAAATCATTATTTACCGAGACATCCAAACTTAGTGGCTGACGATTTTGATGAGCTAATTTAATATCCTGCCATTCTTTGATGGATACATCTAAATGCTGCGCTATCTCATAATTATTTGGTTGTCGATGGTTATCTTCACGAAAAACATGGATAAAAGCAACTGATTTTTGTTTCAGCTCTAACCATCGACGAGGAATTCTTAAAGTTGGGCTTTTATCTCGCAGATAGTGTTGAATTTCCCCTCGAATATAAGGAATAGCAAAAGAACTAAAAGCATTGCCTTTCTCAATATCAAATCTTTCAATCGCTCTAATCAAGCCAATTGAACCAACTTGCAATAGATCCTCAAAACTTTCATTACATTGATTTAGCCAGTGATAAGCTTCTTTCTTAACTAAGCCAAAATTCAATTCCATGATTTGATTTCTGACTTTGGTACTATGGTCTTTTTGATACTCTTGAAATAGATATAAACTATCTAATTTGATATTTTTGCTAATGCAAGCTGCCATTAAATTTAGTCCCTAGATAGAGAGTAATTTTATAATTTAAATTAGTAATCTACTTTGATATAAATTAATTTATTTCAGAAACAATTACAGCTACAGCTTACTATTTGCAAAGCTTATTGAACAACAGCATTTTTACTATTTTCATTTAATAAGATTCTTGAAACTACCAAAATTCTACTTAGTCTTCTAAGTGAATTTTTCTCCTAATCAGTGTTTTCACTAAAAGTAATTTAATTCGATTTTCAGTACATCAGTAAAATCTCGATCAGCATCAGTTTTTTAAAAAACTTAAATTATTATTAAAGTTATTTTTATTCAGGAAATATGAATTATAAATTCTATTTTTAGCTTCATAAAACTGCTTTTTATGAATTTAAATTTACTGGTGACAAGCAAACATCAATTTAGATAGAAAAAAGACACAAAAAAAGGGGCGATCGCCCCTAGTAATATCTTGTGTTTAACTATTAGTCAAATGTTGCTAAGTAAACCATGCTAAGTAAACTAAATTGCTTAGGCGTTGGATACAACTCTGCCATAAAAAATGCCGCGCACTTTAACTTCTTCTGGTTCTTCTGCACCTAAGTCAGTGGCGGAAGGCTGTTCGCTTTCAAATACTCCAGCAATTTCTCCTGTTTCACCATCAATTTTAGTGATGTTCAGAGACATTTTGCCTTTGCGGGAAACAAACTCTTTAACGTTGGCATTGGAGAATTTCTTGTCGTCTGCTCGTCCAGGCAAAGCTACAGCGTTGTCATAACCACTAGCAAGGCTACGTCCTTTAGGATCGAGGAATACCTGTCCACGATAGGAAGGAACATCAAATTCACCAGCAAAGTTAGTCGAGGTGTTGATTGAATCGGATTTATCAGCAGTCGAAGCAATCAATTTCTTCATCGTGAAGAGAAAAGGCACTTCTTTCCCCCCTGGTAAAAGAACCGTAGCTGGCTGGAAGTCAATACCATCAATTTCGGTAAAAGTTAGAGTTCCATCGCTGTTGGTATCGATCGCTGCTTGAATTTGGTCGAGACTAGAAGTATATCTGGTCAAGAGTTTGGCCTGGATAAATTCAGCGGTCTGGCGTTTACTAACGGGTTCCTCCTTAACGAAATATTCTCTGGGTTCGATGCACAAATCTCTAATGGAATATTTTTGACCTTTGGCAATGGGAATGGTCCCACGGCTATTATCAGGTAGTTCAAGACAAGTGTTGGCAATTCCAGTATTTAAAATATCGTCGTAGGTGAGGTCACTTCTACTGACATCACTAGAATTACTACAGGCTGTTAGTACTCCTAAGCACAAGGCTAGGAAACAGGCAATAATTGAACGGTTTCTCATAATCAACTTCATTTTGTCAATTTTAAATTTAACATCGAGCGCGAAAGATGCTGCAAATAGGCTCTTCTTATGAAATTAGCCATTTTTATAGATGCTATCTACTCTACCAAAGAAGGACTACATAATAATTTGATCGCCCAAAAATATTCTCTCGGTTGAACTTGTTGAACTTGATTCAATAGCCTGTCTAATTTGGTAACAAGTGTTCAGTAATCAGTTTAAGATTAGGGTAAACCTTGTATAACAGTAGATGCAGTTCATTATTTAGGCTTATTCGGAGTACATGACTCAAGATCAAGACATCAACGCAATCAATTCAATCAGCTTATTAACGGACACTGCTCAAAGTCTTTGTGCCTTGGCAAAGGAAAATCAAAATGACAGTCTCTTCCTCTTGTCTTTGCTAAGGGAGTTGGAACAGATTCATCGGCAAATTAGAGTCAATTATTTTGAATCTGCACTACCACAAACTCGCAATGATTTATATCAGTTTGTGAAAGATATTGAGGAAAAAGGTGGTTGGCCCTATATTGAACGTATGAGATTAAGGGATTTATTACAAAGCCTAAAGTTCGACGAAATAAAAACTCTGACGATGAAAGAAGAGAATGCTAAACTCAAACTTGAATCAGAAGAGTTTTAAAGCCTAGTTGTGGGTAATCCTCAGCTCTGAACTGATATGTTTCTTTGGTTTTCAAACCCCAGAGAAATCGTTAATCTGAAAAGTGTTTGAAAAGTGTTATGTCTACGTTACTAAATTTTTAGTTTTATGTCTTTTACGGTTAATCCCATCAAGTTTGGTACAGATGGTTGGCGTGGAGTGATTGCGGCGGACTTTACCTTTGAGCGGGTTGCCATGCTAGCACCTCTGGCAGCCCAAGTTTTGGCAGATAATTACGGAGATATCGCCAAGAATCGGACTGTGATTGTGGGTTACGATCGCCGTTTTATGGCAGAGGACTTTGCTAAATTAACCGCCACAGTGGTACAAGAAGCAGGATTTGATGTCTTGTTATCTGAGTGTTTTGCCCCCACTCCTGCCTTTAGTTGGGCAGCGAAAGCCCACCAAGCCTTGGGAGCGATTGTGATGACAGCATCTCACAACCCTGCCTCCTATTTAGGATTAAAAGTTAAGAGTGCTTTTGGTGGCTCTGTACCGCCAGAAATTACCGAACAAATCGAAGCCAAACTCGGTCAGTCATTACCCCCAGCGGACAAGCCCGGCAAGCTAGAAATGTTTGACCCGTGGGCAAGCTATTGTCAAGGGTTACAACAAAAAGTAGATATTGCAGCGATAAGACAAGCGATTACTACGGACAAGCTCAAGGTTTATGTAGATGTCATGCACGGTGCCGCGGCTACGGGTCTGGAACGTCTATTGGGTTGTCCTGTCTCAGAAATTAACAGCGATCGCGATCCTTTATTCGGTGGGGGTGCTCCCGAACCCCTGCCAAAATATCTCCCAGATTTTTTCCAGGCGATCAAGGCAGGCGCTAAGGAATATCCTGATAGTTTGCGAGTGGGGTTAGTCTTTGATGGGGATAGCGATCGCATTGCGGGGGCCGATGCCGCAGGACATTTTCTCAGTTCTCAAGTCTTGATTCCTATCCTGATCGAACATCTAGCTGAACGCAAAGGCTTTACCGGAGAGATTGTCAAAACCGTTAGTGGTTCAGACCTGATTCCTCGTTTAGCTCAATTCTACGGTCGCTCAGTCTACGAAACCCCCATCGGCTATAAATATATTGGGGACAGGATGCTCCAAGCGGAAGTGATGATTGGTGGCGAAGAATCAGGGGGCATCGGTTACGGCACCCATATCCCAGAAAGAGATGCCCTGTTATCTGCTTTATACGTTCTAGAAGCAGTGGTGCAATCAGGAGAAGAGTTAGGGGCAATCTACCAGCGACTACAGCAAAAAACCAATTTTACAGCTCACTATGACCGCATAGATCTACCTCTAGCTAACATGGAAGTCCGTGCTAAGTTATTAGCTCGTTTGCAAACCGAAACCCCGAGAGAAATTGCTGGAATGCCTGTCATCGAATGTCTTGATGTTGATGGTTATAAATTCCGCTTAGACGGCAATACTTGGCTGCTCATTCGTTTTAGTGGTACCGAACCTGTGCTGCGGCTTTATTGTCAAGCTACCACCATGCCAGAGGTACGTCAGGTTCTTGAATGGGCAAGGGATTGGGCGAATTCTTAGCTGGTTTGAAACCTAAATTGATATCGATCATGCATGATCTGGTTTTTAGCTAGATCATTACTGTCTTGAGGAAATGTCTTGACCAAAAATTTACATCATCTTGGTAATGTCCAAAAGCATTAATAAATATAAATTGGTTGACGGTTCGCCGCCAACGGCTTGAGGTTACTTGGTAGTTTCGATAGTATTGGGCAGTGGATCGTCAAACCTGAAGATGAGAATTTGACGACATGTTAGAACAAGCAGCAGTAACCGATGTTAGACAACCAATCAGCGTTAATATTAGTCCTGAACTTGAATTAGGACAAACTTATCAAGGAAGAGCAACTTTCTACGATGCGGCTAATCCTACTGGAGGCAAGGGGAATTCTGGCTATGACGTGCTTTCTGGGGGCGCATTGGGAGGTATTACCGCCATTAACAATGTACAGTGGAATGGCTCTGAAGCTAGTGGCGCTTTTTTGTCGGTATCTGGCCCTAAGCAAAGAGCAGGTGCGGCACCAATTGTCGTTCAGGTTTCAGATCTTTTATATGAACGGGCGGATGGCTTGGATTTAAGTGCAGAAGCCTTTTTCCAGGTTGCTGATCCAGTGGCTGGAGTAGTAGATATTGAATATCAATTAATTAGTCCTGATGATAATTTCGTTACACCTTATGGCTACAGTATTGGTCAAGGTATTGTCGTTGAGGGCATCCCCGAATCGAATCCCAATTATGGGGCAGTAAGGCTTAATAATCACCGTAATCCAGTGGAAAGCGTTGATTTACTGGAAGCTGATGGTGATTTAGTATCTTTGGAACGGGGTTCTGATAACCGTTTTGTCTTAGATACTGGCACCCCTCTGACTGGAGCACAAGATTTGGTCGTCACCGATATTTTTGGTCAACAAGTGACTTTAAACGATATTGATATTACTAGTGGTAGTAGTGCCGATGTTATTACCGGAGAGCAGTTTGGTGTAATCTAAGTCACCAACTTTAGTTCTAGAAAGCCGTAAAGGATAAGCGATCGCCTTAACCAAAAAGCCGTAAAGGATAAGCGATCGCCTAATCGTTAATATCTAACTACTAAATAGCTACTTGAGAAGCTATCTTTGACGATTCTTGTTGCGCAGCGTAGAGACGGTTTAAAGCCTTAATATAAGCCTTAGCCGAAGCCACAATAATATCTGTATTGGCAGCACGACCAGAATAAACTCGATCTTGATAGCGCAAGCGGATGGTCACCTCACCGATGGCATCAATCCCTGCCGTAACTGACTGTACTGAGAATTCAATCAGCTCGTTGGGAATATTGGTCACGCGATTAATCGCTTTATAGATCGCATCCACAGGCCCTGTACCAATAGCAGCATCGGTCAGTTCTTGACCATCAGGGGTGCGAATAGTTACAGTCGCAGTGGGTTGAGAGCGATCTCCGCAGGAAATTTGCACTAACTCTAAACGGAAAAGTTCGGGAGGCTGTCTAATCTCATCATTAACAATGGCTTCAATATCCCAGTCGCTGATTTCTTTTTTCTTATCCGCAACATCTTTAAAGCGGATAAAAGCTTTATTGAGGTCAGTTTCAGAAAGTTCAAAGCCTAATTCAGCCAAACGAGTACGAAAGGCATTACGTCCAGAATGTTTACCCAAGACAATTTGCTGATTATCGCTTAACCCAATAGACTCAGCGTCCATAATTTCGTAAGTTCGCTTATTCTTAAGCATTCCATCTTGGTGAATACCAGACTCATGAGCAAAAGCATTCGCCCCGACAATGGCTTTATTCGGCTGCACTATTACTCCCGTACGGTTGGACACTAAGCGAGAAGTTTTATAAATCTGCTTGGTATCTATATTCGTTGGAGGTTCGTTAGATTCTGCGGGTCTACCCAAGAAAGGATTAAAGTACTGACGACGTACATGGAGAGCCATTACTAACTCTTCTAAAGCAGCATTTCCAGCACGTTCACCAATACCATTAATAGTACATTCAAGCTGTCTTGCACCATTTTTCACTCCTTCTAAAAGATTAGCCACTGCTAAACCAAGATCGTTATGACCATGAACAGAAATGATTGCCTGATCTATATTAGACACATTATTCCGAATGCCTTTGATAAATTCTCCAAATTCAGTCGGAGTAGTATAACCCACCGTATCAGGAATATTAACCGTAGTTGCCCCTGCGGCGATCGCCGCTTCTAAAACCTGATAAAGATACTGTGAATCTGTCCGCACCGCATCCATCGGTGAAAACTCCACATCATCCATAAAGGATTTAGCGTAAGCCACCATTTCTTGGGCAATATCTAAAACTTCAGAACGAGATTTCTTTAATTGATACTCTAAATGAATATCAGAAGTAGAAATAAAAGTGTGAATCCGAGCCTTAGCAGCAGGTTGCAAGGCTTCAGCGGCTGCTTTAATATCCGCTTTAATCGCCCTAGCCAAACTACAGATCACTGGCCCGCTTTCTGTCCCCACCTGTTGTGCAATTTTTTGTACAGCTTCAAAATCTCCAGGACTGGCAAAAGCAAAGCCCGCTTCAATTACATCAACTCCCAGTCGGGATAGAGAATGGGCAATTTCTAGCTTTTCTTCAACATTGAGGGTTGCCCCAGGAGACTGTTCTCCATCTCTT
>JBJOPG010000187.1:0-8911 GCA_046050865.1 Cyanobacteriota bacterium | reverse complement strand
TGAGCATTGCTATCTCTGGTTTAAATCGAGGTCTAATCTTAATGTACGCTGCGATCGGCACCTATTTGCTCTAGAAGTTAAATCTCGCTAAATTTAAATTGGAGTAGTGCAGCTTAGAGTGAAGTATGGTCTCCAGGAAATTTCGAGATAACGTACTAATAAATAATAATATAGGAAATTATTCTCGATATACTGACCTACAGTGTAGATATCTAGAAGCTTTCCGCATAATAAGTAGTTCTACTGCTTCGCTTACAGGTTGAGACAGTAGTTTTGAGTTTTTGGATAAGATACAGAGATAATGCATTTTTGAAAGCTGGGAGCGATCAACTTTGTACGGAGCAGATCCGAAGGACAAGCATCCAATGAAGGGGTTTCCGCAAATCTGCTTCATTCAGAACACAGTGTCGAATCCAAATATCATTGTTGGAGATTACACGTATTACGACGATCCAGAAGATTCAGAAAATTTCGAGCGGAACGTTTTGTACCATTTCCCGTTCATCGGCGATCGCTTAATCATCGGGAAGTTTTGTGCTTTGGCAAGAGGCGTAAAGTTCATCATGAATGGTGCCAATCACAAGTTGGATGGATTTTCGACTTATCCGTTTCAAATTTTCGGCAACGATTGGGAGAAAGTAACCCCTCAAACTGGAGAACTGTCCTACAAAGGCGATACGGTAATTGGTAATGATGTGTGGATTGGCTATGAAGCGGTCACGATGCCAGGGGTGCAGGTGGGAGATGGAGCCATCATTGCGGCAAAGTCGGTTGTTGTAGGCGATGTTTCACCCTATACGATTGTTGGAGGCAATCCAGCCAAGCGTATTCGACAGCGCTTTAAAGATGATGTGATCCAAGCATTGCTTGAAGTCGCTTGGTGGAATTGGGACATTGAGAAAATTACGCGAAACCTGGAAAAAATTGTAGCGGCAGATATTGAAGATCTGAGAAATTGTGAGTAGCAGCGTCGTAGAACAATTTTTTTGGAGCGGGCTGGCAGATTGGCTCGGTATTGCGACAAAAGTGATCGACCGCCGCTCAACAGAACCGTTAGGCACTTAATCAAAATATGCCACGTAGAAGAGAATTTATAGGCGTAGCACATAACTTAAATCAATGGATACTGAGCAGAAACTTTGATATTCAAGGGTATTGGGGTGTTGGAAAGCTGTACAAGTTTGCAGAAGAAAATGGCACGAGCGAAGTGCTTATAGATTTAAGATTGAACAAGTTAAATCCAGAGTCAATTGGCAAGGAATTTAATGAGGCTATCGATTTGCTTGCCCAATTACTTCATCGAAGGATGAAGTCAAACAAGATGCCAGAATACTGGCTACAAGAGGCATCGGTGACATTTAGGTTCAAAGCACCCTATCAGCATAAATATCATTACTGGAGTTCAGCTTTAGGTCAGCCATTTATTTGCTCTGTTTATATAAAAACAGATATTGGAAGTGTCTATGTCAATGAAAATGGGTGTAACTGTTGGGTTCATGATCCTAAAAAAGAGCTGCGTAGATATGGGTTCTAAACAACTTCACAAAAGATGAGAGTCAAAATGCGATCGCATCTTCGGAAATATCGACGTACTTTAGAATCGCTAATCTTTCCCCAACTTCCCAGTAAGCTTAAGCCACTATGAAAGTCAGGGTTGTTTCTCAACAATTGATTAAAATCTAAAAAGATTTCTCTGAGTTAATCACGAGAAGACATTCTCAAGAGAATCATCAGAACGTAGTAGAACAATAACGCCACAGAAGCAAATAACTCTAAAGAAGCTGCCACATATTGATGGGGAGCATAGTGATTAATAATATTGGAAGTAGTATAGAGAATTGCTACTGAAGCAAACATCACCATAACTACAGAAAAAATTAGCCCCAAAGTAAACCCAAACAAAATACTACAGACAATTAAACCGAAAGCAATAAAGCCCCCAATCCTCAGGAAATTCCCGAGAAACGAAAAATCTGTGCCACTAGTAAAAGCGATCGCCGTAATTCCGGCAAACATACAAAATGTCAAAATAGCAGCCATCGGAATTAGATTAGGATCGTCGGTGTAGTAGCTTGCAATATAAAGTATCGGGGCAAAAATCAAAGCTTCCCCCACAATATAAATTCCTAATCCAGCATATTGAGTATTGATCTGATCAGCTTGGGCTACCAATTTCTGTGACAGCCATCCTAACAGGGAAAAACCACCCAAAATCATCAACCAACCAAATCTGTTTTCATAGATGAAGTCAGTTATGCTGGCAGCAATGCCAGTCTGAAATAACACAAACTCCACCACAATGAAGGCTACTACTGCACCAGCCAGGTGAATGTAAGTATTCTTGATAAATTCAAGGCGATCGCGAGGACTCGCTTGAGCAACATTATTAACCATATTTTTATTTACCTCGATTTAAACGGTGAATCAAAATCATCCCGATCTTAAATCAAGGTAAATCTTCCTAACCGTGATCTGAGGTTACTCGCGTGAAGAAAAAACCAAAAAATTAAATCGTGGATATAAACTTCTCTGAACTAAGGTACACCCACGATTTCAATTAAACGATGTTGCTGGATCGATGTATACCACAAGGGTATATCCGCAGGTGTATCCTTTAGGACAATGTGATTCGACTATTTTCACTATGCAAGCAAATCAACCAAAAAGCTTAAAGCTAATAACCAACAGCTAATAGCTAGGGCAAAGCCCTTTACTATCTCACTGGATTCTGTGATTGAGGATCTTGGGACGAAAAACTAGAAGAAAAACCAGAGCCAAATTCAAATTCTTGTCCATAAGCTTCTTCGCCATGTTGTGGTACGTCCAACCCTTGCTGCTCGATTTCGGGTTTTACTCTTAGGGGCATGACCAAGCTGATCAGTTTCAAAATTATAAAAGTCCCAATCGCAGCAAAAACATAGGTAGCAGCAACACCAATAAACTGCGTCCAAACCATTCCTGGGTTACCAAATAGTAAGCCATCATTGCCCAATTCATTAACTTGCTTGGTGGCAAAAACACCAGTCAAGAGTGCCCCAACTGTACCCCCAAGTCCATGAATAGGGAATGTGTCGAGAGAGTCATCAAACTTCAATTTAGCTCGTAAACTAACCGCAAAAAAGCAGCAAACTGAGGTAATTGAACCAATCAAAATTGCGCTCATGGGTAGAACAAAACCGGCGGCGGGAGTAATACCAACTAAACCAGCTAAAAAGCCACTGGCAATACCCACTGCGGTCGGTTTACCCCGCAGAACCCATTCCACGATCAACCAAGTTAAACCGGCGGCGGCGGCAGCAATGAAGGTATTAACTAAAGCGGTAGCGGCTAGAGAACCAGAAGCTAAGGCACTACCACCATTAAACCCAAACCAGCCAAACCAAAGCAAACCAATGCCCAACAACACAAAAGGAACATTATGAGGTGAATAGGGTTGTTTCTCGAAGCCGCGACGAGGACCAATAACTAAAGCTGCTACAACAGCAGCGACCCCCGAACTGATATGAACTACGGTTCCTCCAGCGAAATCAAGTGCTCCCAAGGCGCCAATCCAGCCTTTTCCCCAGACCCAGTGAGCCAGAGGGGAATAAATGAAAGTAGACCAAAGTAATAAAAACCAAAAATAGGCTTTGAAACTGATCCGCTCAACAATAGCTCCGGAAATTAAAGCAGGGGTAATAATGGCAAAAGTTAACTGATATGCCATGAATAACTGGTGAGGGATGGTTGCGGCATAACCCACTGGATCTGGTTCTGCGGCAGTGACCCCATTGAGAAATAACCAATCAAGTCCACCAATAAAAGCTTGAATACCTTGCCCGAAGGGATGATTGGCATCAATGTTGACATCAAAAGCGAGGCTATAGCCCCACAAACACCAAGTAACTCCAATCAAAGCCATGGCAACTAAACTCATCATCATGGTATTGAGGACGTTACGGGAACGAACTAAACCACCATAAAAGAAAGCTAATCCTGGAGTCATTAGTAAAACTAAACTAGTAGCGACTAACATCCAAGCTGTATCTCCCAGATCGATGGGATTAGGAGCTGCTGCTTCTTGAGCAAAAACAGGCAGTGTTTCTAGCGAAAAAAAGGCAAGGTTAGCAACAATCACTGCCAACACTGCATAAAAAAATTTTTTGGCAGGCATACTATTTTTTTTATTGATAAAGATCTATATTCCGACATATATCCAGAGTCAGGTACCTAGATATACTTCCTTGAGATCAGGAATTACTGTATATTGCTATACAGAAATTTGGGGATAGAACTTTATTTAGTTGCATTCCTGATTTTCACCTTTTAAGTCATGGGTCAATGTCGTGCAAAGATAGGGTTTAGTGATTTGCTAGAGGTCGTAATTTGAATTAAAACAAATAGCAACAATAGGCTAATATTTGTTAAGTCTTAAGGGAAATTAATGCAATTAGAACTGTATTCAGATTTAAAGCAAAACTCCACGGTCCCCAACAATTAACCATGAACCACCAACGATTTAACGATAAAATACTGGGGCGGAATGTACATATAAATTATAAATCAAGGACTCGATGCGCGTCTCTCTAAACTGGCTACAAGAATTAGTCGATCTCCATATGTCCCCTGATGAGTTGGGTCAAGTGCTGACGATCGCAGGATTTGAATTAGAAGAATTGATCGACCTGCGGGCGAATGCTGATGGGGTGGTAGTGGGAAAGGTCATCGAGCGATCGCCCCACCCTAATGCCGATAAACTAAGTGTCTGTAAGGTAGATATTGGTGCATCAGAGCTTTTAAGTATTGTCTGTGGTGCTTCTAATGTGCGGGCAGATATCTTTGTTCCTGTAGCTACAGTGGGGACTTATTTACCAGCGATCGATTTGAAGCTTAAGCCGACTAAGCTGCGGGGAGAACCTTCGGCGGGGATGATTTGTTCTTTAACGGAATTGGGTTTGGAAAAGGAGTCCGACGGGATTTACATCTTTGAATCAGAAGATATGAAGCCAGGGGATGATGTGCGTCCTTTACTTGGTTTGAATGATGTAATTTTGGACTTGGCGACCACCGCTAATCGTGCGGATGCTTTGAGTATGGTGGGTATTGCCCGAGAAGTTGCCGCCTTGACAGGCGCGAAAGTAAGACTTCCGGAGGTTCAAGAACAAAATATTGCTTCTGATAGTTCCTTGGCGATCGCTATTCAAGACCCAGCCGCCTGCATGGCATATATCGGGACAGTAATTGAAGGGGTGAAAATTGAGCCTTCTCCTAAATGGTTGCAGTGGCGCTTGGAAGCAGCAGGAACCCGCCCAATCAATAATGTGGTAGATATCACGAATTATATTTTACTGGAATGGGGACAGCCCCTTCATGCCTTTGATCGCGAGAAGTTGCAACGGGTGGCAGGAAGTATTGATTTAAACATCGGTGTGCGTTTGGCGCGAAAAGCCGTTGCGGGGGTTCCCCCCGTTGAGGCTATTGAGCAAGTCAGTGAGAAACTTAAGACTCTCGATGAAAAAGAGCGGGCTTTAGTTACTGATAATTTATTAATTACTGCTAATGCTAAAGCGATCGCTTTAGCAGGAGTTATGGGTGGCGAATCGACCGAAGTTGATCCTCAGACTCGCAATATTGTCTTAGAAGCAGCCCTATTTGATCCTGTGGCAATCCGCCGTTCTTCCCGTGCTCAAGGGTTGCGGAGTGAGGCTTCAACTCGTTATGAAAGGGGAGTCAATCAAGTAGAATTAGAATCTGCCTGTAAAAGAGCGATCGCCCTATTGCAAGAGTTAGCTGGGGGTACTCCCGTTGCTCAAGCCATAGCGGATCATCGAGTGGATTTTTCTTCTTTGGAAGCGATCGAATTGCGCTTGAGTAGAATTAATCACTTATTAGGTGAGGTAAATAGAGACGATGGTATTGGTTACATCGAAGCCTCGGATGTTGAGTCAATATTGGGGGCATTAGGCTGTACATTAACCCCCGTAGTAGGTAAAGCTGATACCTGGTTGGTTAAGGTTCCCCCCTATCGTTATCGCGACCTGGAACGAGAAATCGACCTGATTGAAGAGGTGGCACGTCTTTACGGTTACGATCGCTTTTGTGATACCTTGCCTGCCAAAACTGAACCTGGTTATCTTTCGGCAGAATATGCCATTAAAAATAAACTTCGTGCGGCTTTTCGGGGCGTCGGTTTAACGGAAGTAGTGCAGTATTCTTTGGTAAAACCCACAGGGAAAGAAATTTGTTTGGCAAATCCTCTATTGGCGGAATATTCAGCATTACGCAGTGAACTTTTTTCAGGTTTATTAGATTCGTTTGTTTACAATCAATCTCAAGGGAATGGTGCATTGAATGCTTTTGAGATCGAGCGAGTGTTCTCCCAGACAGAAGAGCAGTTAACTGAACGAGATTCTGTGGCGGGAATTATGGGGGGCAATATTACCCCTCAAGGGATGTGGGTTAATGGTGGCAAAGGTACCCCCATGACTTGGTATCAGGCGAAGGGAATTTTAGAAAATGTCTTTAGTAATTTGGGCATCAGCGTTGAATATCGCCCTGAAAGGGAAGAGACCAGGCTACACCCAGGGCGTACTGCTGGATTGTGGCTACAGGGCAAGCATTTAGGTGTGTTTGGGCAGATTCATCCACAACTGGCACAAGCAAAGGATTTAGCCAACGAAGTATATCTTTTTGAACTAGATTTCAGTCTCTTGTTAACTGCCCTTGATCGTGATGCTGTTACGACACCCAAGTTTAAAACCTATTCTACCTATCCAGGTTCGGATCGCGATTTAGCTTTCTTTGCACCTTTAGATTTATCTGTGGCGGAAATAACTAAAGCCATGAACAAAGTAGGAGGGAAACTCCTGCGACAGGTAGAAGTTTTCGATGAATATAAGGGTAAAAATGTCCCCGAGGGACAACGCAGTTTAGCGTTTAATTTGATTTATCAAGCAAGCGATCGCACTTTAACCGACCAGGATGTCGATCCTGTACATCAGAAAGTTCGGGATACTTTGGTTCAAAAGTTTGATGTGACATTGCGAAGTTAGTTTTAAAGCTTTTAGCTATCAGCTATTGGCTTTTAGCTTTTATTACAAGGTAATTAAATCCTGTCTTTCAGAAAATAATCATACAAACTAAAGATAAAGTTACTTAATAGAAAATCAATGTTCTTTTGGTAATATTTAATGCTGCTATTAATGATAACCATCATAAAAAGCGATCGCTCTGATCAATGTTATACTATTGGTATAACCATAAAACATACTGACTAATTATGACTACAGCAAAGACAGCTATAAGTCTTGACCAAGAATTATTAAAAGAAACAGACACAATAGCCAAACAAACTAATAACAGTCGTAGTGGTGTTATTGCCCTAGCACTAAAAGAATATTTTCATCGATTGAAACAGGAAGAAATTCTATCTCTACTTAATGATGTTTATGATCATCAAGTAGAAGACGAAACAAAATTCATTGATGCGAGTAAAAATTATTTCACTCAAGAAATTCTTGAGTTTGAAGAATGGTAATCAGACAAGGGGAAGTATATTGGATTAACTTACCAGAACCCAAAAAGTCTGAACCAGGGTTTCGTAGACCTTGTGTTGTTGTCCAAAACGATACTTTTAATCGTTCTCGTATTAAAACTACAATCATCTGTATTTTAACTACCAATCTAAGACTGAGTAACGCTCCTGGCAATGTATTACTGACACAAGGGGAAGCTAACCTGCCAAAAGAAAGTGTCGTGAATATTTCGCAAATTTTAACTGTAAATAAAACAGATCTTTTCCCAGAAAACAAGATTGGTCAATTATCAGCACTGAAAATTGACTTAATTGTGTCTGGATTACGAACAATTTTCTAGAAGCAGATTTTATACTTCAATCTAAAGACTATTTAAATATGCGATCGCACTTTAACCGATCAGGATGTCGATCCTGTACATCAGAAAGTTCGCGATACTTTGGTTAAAAAGTTTGATGTAACATTGCGAAGTTAAAACCAGCTATTAAATTTAAGTTCAAAAATTTAGGCGATTACAACATAAGCATTCAAGTAATAACTTTTAGTCGAGCTTTTTGCTATCAACTGCTTTCGCTTTGGCAAGTTCCACTTCATGCAAATGCTCTGAAGCCCAATTGCAAAGTGTTTTAAGAGGTTTAACAAGGGTTTTTCCTAGGGGAGTCAAAGAATATTCCACCATCGGCGGTACAACTGGATAAACCTGGCGATGAATCAGTCCACTTTTTTCCAGATTACGCAAGGTTTGAGTCAACATTTTTTGCGACACTCCGCCAATTTCACGATGTAGTTCGCCATATCTTCTTGTTTTCCTCGATAGTGACAAAATAACTAATGCTGTCCACTTATCAGCAATCAGGTCGAGAACCTGACGAACATCAGATGTTTGATCTAAGACACAAGGTCGAGATTGAGGTTTGGTCATCTTACGCACTTTTAGGTAGGTATAGCACTTTTGAGTATGTACTTGTTTTCTAGATTGTAGCTCGTTAATAATGGAATTGTTCAAAGCAATTAACCATTAGGAATTTCATTATGATGAATTTTTCAGGCAAAGTCGCAATTGTTACGGGCGGGACTTCGGGTATTGGTAAAGCTGCGGCGATCGCCTATGCCCAGCAAGGAGCTAAAGTAGTGGTAGCAGGTCGTCGATCAATTGAAGGAGAAGAGACGGTCAAAATCATTAAGGATTCAGGCGGAGAAGCATTTTTTGTCCAAACAGATGTGCTTCAAGAGTCAGATGTCAAAGCCATGGTTGACAAAACAGTCGAAGTGTTTGGCCGTCTCGATATTGCTTTCAACAATGCAGGAGCTTATGGCGAGAATCCTTCCCTAAGGGAGCAACTAGATTCTGAATATGATCGCATTATGAACGTTAACGTAAGAGGTGTTTGGTTATC
>JBJOPG010000186.1:0-8929 GCA_046050865.1 Cyanobacteriota bacterium | reverse complement strand
ACGAGAAAAAGAAGCGAAAAAATAAGGAACAAACTCAATGCAGGAATTTGACAAGTCGATATCTTTTGATGGTCGTGATATTCGGCTTAAAGTAGGCTTGCTCGCACCACAGGCAGGCGGTTCAGTATTGGTGGAATCTGGGGATACAGCGGTTTTAGTCACAGCTACGAGAGCGAAAGGTCGAGAGGGAATTGATTTTTTACCCTTGACGGTAGATTATGAGGAACGACAGTATGCAGCAGGTCGGATTCCTGGAGGATTTTTTCGCCGAGAAGGAAGACCTGGAGAGAAGGCAATCTTGACCAGTCGATTGATTGATCGCCCCATTCGTCCTTTGTTTCCTGGCTGGATGCGGGATGATATTCAAATCGTTGCTACTACCCTTTCTCTAGATGAAGATGTGCCTCCAGACGTGCTAGCCGTCACAGGGGCTTCGATCGCCGTTTTGCTAGCGCAAATCCCTTTCTATGGTCCGATGGCAGCGGTTCGGGTTGGTTTAGTGGGAGATGACTTTATCCTCAACCCGACCTACAAGGAGATTAATAAAGGAGATTTAGATATTGTGGTGGCGGGAACTCCTGACGGGATCGTCATGGTGGAAGCAGGAGCCAACCAATTACCTGAACAAGATGTGATTGAGGCGATCGATTTTGCCTACGAAGCAATTCAAGAGTTAATTCAGTCCCAACTAGATTTAATCAAGGAATTGGGGATTGAGATTGTTAAACCCGAGGCTCCTGAAGAGGATCAAACTCTGATTAGTTTTATTGCCGAGCGCGCTAGTCAAGATATCAAAAAAATTCTCTCCCAATATGATTTTGATAAAAAAACCAGAGATGATGCTCTAGACGAAATCAAACAGACTCAGATCATTGAAGCGATCGCCCAATTGCCAGAAACCGACCCCATTGCGATCGCCACCGTAGAAGACCCTAAAGCGATCGACAAGGCGTTCAAAAAGCTGACCAAAAAGCTGATGCGGAGTCAGATCATCGAAGATGGCATGCGGGTTGACGGCAGAAAACTTGACCAGGTAAGACCGATTAGTTCCCGAGTCGGAGTATTACCCAATCGCGTCCACGGTAGTGGCTTGTTTAGAAGGGGACTAACTCAAGTACTCTCCATCGCCACCCTGGGTACCTCAGGAGATGCTCAAGATACCCGAGATGATATGACCATTCAGGACGAAAAACGCTATCTCCACCACTACAACTTTCCTCCCTACTCAGTAGGAGAAACTCGTCCCATGCGATCGCCTGGACGGAGAGAAATCGGTCATGGTGCTTTAGCAGAGAGGGCTTTACTGCCAGTGTTACCGAGTATTGAAGACTTCCCCTATGTCCTCAGAGTAGTTTCTGAAGTACTGTCTTCTAATGGTTCCACCTCCATGGGTTCCGTCTGTGGCTCCACCCTTTCCTTGATGGATGCAGGGGTGCCCTTGGCTAAACCCGTCAGTGGTGCAGCCATGGGTCTGATTAAAGAAGGAGATGAGGTCAGAATCTTGACCGACATTCAGGGTATTGAAGACTTCTTGGGAGATATGGACTTCAAGGTAGCTGGAACTGATACAGGAATTACAGCCCTCCAAATGGATATGAAGATCACTGGTTTACCCATGACCGTAATTGCCAAGGCCATTCAACAGGCATTACCAGCTCGGATTCATATCTTAGAAGAAATGCTTAAAGCGATCGACGAACCGAGAAAAGAGTTATCTCCCTATGCCCCAAGACTACTGACGATGAAGATCGATCCTGATTTAATCGGCATGGTGATTGGGCCTTCAGGAAAGACCATTAAAGCCATTACCGAACAAACAGGGGCAAAAATTGATATCGAGGATGATGGCAAGGTGATCATTGCGGCAGTAGAAGCTGAGAAAGCGGATATGGCAAGGAAGATGATCTTTAATATCACCCGTAAGCTAAATGAAGGGGACGTTTATCTGGGGAAAGTAACCCGAATTATCGATATTGGTGCTTTTGTAGAAATTCTGCCAGGCAAAGAAGGAATGATTCACATTTCTCAGCTAGCGGAAGGTCGAGTCGGCAAGGTGGATGATGAAGTGGCAGTAGGGGACGAAATTGTGGTTAAAATCCGTGGTTTCGACCAGAAAAATCGCCTGAATCTTACCCGCTTGGGTATTCATCCTGACGAAGCTGCTGAAGCTCGCGCCGCAGTGAACTAATAACTGCGACTATCCTAGTTGATGCATTAAGACTGGGGAGCTAGGGAGATAGGGAGATAGGGAGATAGGGAGATAGGGAGATAGGGGGGAATAAATCAACCTTCCTTCCCTAAATTCCTAATCTTGATTCTTGACTCTTAACTTTATTAATTATTCCAGAGGAATCGCCTTAACTTTCTTGCTTGCTAAGACTCTAATTTTTACTTCCAGTTCGTTTTGCATCGATTCAGTATTTCCCCCCAGAGCAGTTTGGGGTTTTGCCATGACATCGACAGCCCCTGCTTTCATCACTTCATAGATGTTATCGACATCCGATTTCTGTACAGCATTGCTTAATACTAGGATTGGTGTAGGGTTATGAGCCATGACCTGTTTGGTAAATTCCAAACCATCCATTTGAGGCATCTGCAAATCAGTACAAATTACGTCAGGATTAAGCTGAGAAACTAATTCTAATCCTTCTTTCCCATTGGCAGCTTTGCCAATGACCTCAATATGACGAGAAGAACTTAGCATCTTCTCATAGATATTAATTGCTACTGCGGAATCTTCTACTAGTAATACTCTAATTTTAGCCATAATATTTTCGTTAATTAACGTGATAATTTTTTTGAGAAAGGATAGAAGCAAAAAATTCAAAATTATTAATTATTCTGAATCTAATTCAAAGGAATAGGAGCAACTTTTTTGGTAGCTAAAACTCGAATTTTGGTAATTAATTCCTGTTGCATTGACTTAGAATCCCCCCCTAGAGTAGTTTGAGGTTTTGGCATCACATCCACTACCCCCGCCTTCATCACTTCATAGATGATGTCTGTATCAGTTTTTTGCACGGTATTACTTAATACCAAAATCGGTGTAGGATAGTGAGCCATGATTTGTTTGGTGAGTTCTAAACCATCCATTTCAGGCATTTGTAAATCAATACAGATTACATCAGGCAGAAGTTTAAAGGTTAAATCTAGCCCCTCTTTGCCGTTGCTAGCTTTGCCTACCACTTCAATATGAGGAGAAGAATTGAGCATTTTTTCGTAAATATTGATGGCAACGGCAGAGTCTTCTACCAGGAGAACTTTTATTTTGGAAGAATTAGACATGGTTTTTAGTTGATTAATGGTGGGAGTGAATTAATTGCTCCAGAGTCTTAAATAGCAATTGCTGATCGAAATCTCCTTTGGTCAGATAGGCATTAGCCCCCGCTGCTTGACCACGGAGTTTATCTTCAGGAGATGCCAGAGTGGTGATTAAAACAATCGGGAGGGGAGCATACCGAGGATTTTGACGAATCTTAGTGGTCATTTCTAAGCCACTCATCTCAGGCATTTCCACATCCGACAAAACAATATCAAACTCTTGAGCTTGAATCTGTTGTAAACCGAGTAAGCCATTTTCGGCAACGGTAACGTTATAACCTGCTCCCTTCAACAGACGTTGCATTTGAGTACGGATAATGACGGAATCTTCCACGAGGAGGAGTCTATTTTTAGTGACGACGGATTCGACGGCAGGTAAGACGTTTTGCCAGCTACCTTGGCGCAGGGAATACAGTAGATCCGCAGGATTGAGAATCATACAGACTACGCCATTGCCCAAGATTGTTGCTCCAGCAATATTGGGCACGCGCTTGAGTAGTTTACTTTGGGGTTTGAACACCACATCCTGCTGATCTACTAAGTCGTCAACAATTACGCCAAAAAGCTCGCTGTCGACCCGAAGCACGATACAGGAGAGATAATTTTGATCTTGATTTTCGGGAGCAGCAGGTAATTGGAGCAACCGACCAAGATGAGCAATGGAAAGAGGTTTTTCCTCAAAAGTAATGGTGGGATTGCCTTCAATCTCGTAAATATCTTGAGGAGAAAAAGTAATCATGGTTTGAATAAATTCAAGAGGTAAACCATAGAGAGTCTGATTAATGGAGACGATCAGAACTTTGGTGGTTGCCAGACTGGTATTCAAACGCACCTGAAACTTACAGCCATTGCCAGGAACAGAAGTTACCTGGATTGCTCCCTTTAGACGTTCGACATTTGCCCGAACCACATCTAAACCCACACCTCTACCGGAAAGCTCGGTAATTTCAGTCCGGGTGGAAAAACCAGAAGCAAAGATCAAAGATTGAAGCTCTGAATCGCTCATGGCAGCTAGTTCTGCTTCGCTACGGACTTGGCGCCGCAAGGCAGTGTTTTTAATCTGAGTAATGTCCAATCCCTGTCCATCGTCACTGATTTCGATCGCAATACTATTGCCGATCTGATAGCCTCGTAGAAGCAAAGTAGCAGTAGGGGATTTACCTTGGGCGATTCTAGCTTCAGGAGTTTCAATGCCGTGGTCGATCGCATTACGAATTAGATGCAGTAGCGGATCTTTAATTTCTTCTAAGATTCGTTTATCAGCTTTCGTATCTCCCCCTTCGATCACCAGCTCAATTTCCTTGCCCTGTTGACGAGCTAGATCCCTCACCATTCGGGGATAAATATTAAATACGGTGCCTAGGGGTAATTGCCTTAAATCGTTGATTCCTGATTCCAGGCGATCGCTGATAATCCCCAGACTCGTCCCATCCTCATTTGCTCTAGTTCTTAGGTTGTTGAGCAAGTTGCCGAGAGAATTGCCCCGCTGTTCAGTACTATTTAAAAACTGCTTGAGAGGCTGCAAAAGTTCTGGGGCGACAGTGCCTTCAATTTTGGTAACAATCGAGCTATGCTGTTTAACCCATTCCGACCATAAAGCGGAGATTTGTTCAATTTCAGTTATTTGTTGGGCAATTCGCAGTTTAGTCACCGTTAGTTCACTCGCCTGAGTCATGAGACTGTCTAGCTTTTGAGGCTCAACTCGAATTGTGTCAATCTTATAATCTGGATTAACTGGATTAACTACAGGAATAATGGGAGGCTGTTGAAGCGCAGGAGTTACTGGGGTCTGGGTAGGGACATCAGACGATATTTGTATTGCTGGCGGTATTTCTGGTAACTCATCGTCAAATAAATCTGCTTCCAGACTAGCTGCCACAGGACTAGACTCATGACCAAAGAAATCGCTATGATCATTTTCGTCGAAGAAATCAGCCTCAGAATGAGGACTCGGATCATCAAATAATGCTGCTTCTGGGTTTACAAAACTGGACTGATTAGCAAAGAAATCAGCTTCATCCTCATCTCCAAACAAGTCTGTTTCAGAACTGGCGGCAGGTAAATTTCCCGACGCACCCATCAGAGTTGCCAAGACGGTAAGGGAGTCAATATTGACCAGTTCTCCCGTCACTGCCTGGTGGGAAAGCTGATTAATGGCATCGATACCTTGATAAAGGCGATCGCATAATTCTGGCGTAATTTCCCCCTGCCCAGCTTTAATTCCTTCCACACAGTCTTCTAGATGATGCACCAGCAGCTCAATATCATCTAGTCCCAACATTCGAGAGTCGCCCTTAAGGGTGTGAGCTTCCCGTAAGAATTCCTCTAATGCTGCTGTATCCTGGGGATTCTTCTCCAGGATCATCAAATCGGCTTCTAGCTTTTGGAGGTGTTCACTACTGGAAGTTTTATAAAGCTCTCGTAGCTCTTCGTCTTCTATGTACATAGTTTTGCTGAGAAAATTCTGAAATCAATCTGAAATCAAATAATTAAATTAATTAAATAATCGCTTTTAATTCTTCGGTGAATTTCTTCAGTTGACTAGTAGAAGTCCTGACATCTTCCATATCCGCTGCCGTATCCATCGCTCCTAAGTTAAGGGCATTAACTGCCGCTAAGATTTCTTGAATACCCACTGCCTGTTGTTTAGCCGCGCTAGAAATTTCCGAGGTGTTGGCAAACACGCTGTTAATTGCTTCTTTTACCCCAATAAAGGATTCCGCCGTTCCCAACGCCAATGCAATACTAGATTCTGCGGTTTTCTTACCTTCATCGGTCACCATCACTGCACTATTCATTGCGGCTTGGACATCTGTAACCAGGTTGTTGATCTTGTCCGCAGACTTACGACTTTGATCTGCTAATTTCCGAATTTCCCCGGCAACAACCCCAAATCCTCTGCCGTACTCTCCTGCTCGTGCCGCTTCCACCGCTGCGTTCAGTGCTAACATATTCGTTTGGTTTGCCAAATCCCCCACCAGCTCAGATACTCCAGCAATTTGTTCAGTTTGTTCACTGAGGTTAATAATTTGTTCGGCAATTTCTCTGACTCTTTCTTTCAGACTTTCCATCCCTTCTCTGGTTTGTTCCACTGTTTTTGCTCCAGTTTCTGCCAAGGAGAGAGCAACATTGGCGCTGTTTGCCGACGCTTCTGCTTGAATTGCTGAACGTCGAGAAGTTTCTCCTAACAAGTCCACAGTAGAAGTAGTCTGGCTGACGGAAATTGCCTGTTCGTTAGCAGCCTTCTCCTGACGCTCCACCGCCGAGGCTATTTCCAGAGATGTATTGGAGATCACCTTTTCTATATTGTTAATCGCTTGAATATATCCCCGTATTCTTTTCAGAACTAAGACCCAAGAGACTAGCAGCACTGCCGAAGTAACCGCAATTACCCCCAACATCGAGTAGGTTAATTGGGATTTTCGCTGAATATTGTCTTTGACGTAGGTTTGCAATGCAGCCCGAGTTTCATTGATTCCTTTGGCATAAATGATTTTTTGTTGTTCGTATTCTGGACTTAACAGCAAAGCTTTTGCTTCTGCTAATTTTCCTTGCTTGGTTAATTCAAATGCCTTAGTTTCCATGGCAATTAATTTGGCATTAGCCTCATCTGTATTGGTGACACCACTAGTATCAATTAGAGGTAATATCTTTGCCGTTTTTGCCAGTACTTCATCTAGTTTAGGCACAAAGTCTAAGTAACGTTTTTCCCATCGTTGATCGCCAGTGGAAGTTGCTAGACGGGCGCTAGAGGTAAGAACTTCATCTAAATAAATAATCTGATTACTTAAGTCCACCACGGCAATATCTTCAGTGCCAATCTTTTTCAAGCTCTGGTAAGCATCCAAAATAAACCACGCCATGCCACCACATAAGGTCGCCGTCAAAATGATCGGCAACAAGAGAATTCTCAAGCGACTATTGCCAGTGATAGTTTTGGCTTGATTTTGAGCGTCTAAAGTTAACTGAGTTCCAATTTTCATGAGTTTTTTTTACCTGTAATTACTTAGTTGATTTTAAAAATCTTAAAAATCTGTTTAGTTTGCTAGCTCCACAGTCATTGCTCCCGCAGCTAAAAGCTTGGGGAGATCAATCACGTTAATCAACTGACTGCGGTAGTCAGCTACTCCTTTAAGAAAGGAAATAGCCTGATTATTCATGGCTACGGGTACTGGTTTTAGCTTTTCTGGACGGAAATCAACCACATCGAGGACTTCTTCCACCACAATACCGACGGTCAGATCCTTAATTTCAATGACCACTGCCTTGGTCGCCTGATTCCTCTTGGTTGTGGCTAAATTTAAGGGTTGACAGATATCCACCAGAGTTAGAATCTCACCCCGCAAATTGATATTGCCGATAATATGTTCAGGACAACAGGGAATAATGGTGATTCTGCCAATATTGATGAATTCCCGCACTAGGGCTAAATCGAAAGCAAAGTAGCGATCGCTAATCTTGACCACTGCCAAAGAGATTAATTGAATAGCTGCGGTGGAGTCATTAGCTTCTTTGAGGTCAATCGCTCGTTGATGAAGGATTTCCTTAGTTTTAGAATTAGCATCGGTAAAATACTGGGTGTAAAAATTACCAGGCTTGAGTGATTCAGGTTGCTCCTCAGAATTCAGTAGATCTGCTAAAGCTTCAGGATGACGCACCAGATTATCTATATTGAGCAGAGTAATCATCTCATCATCCAGATTAATTACACTTTGAACAAAAGCCTGATGGATATTTGGTCTGCCATAGGACAACTCTTCCTGAATATAGCGATCGTCAATCTCACTGACGGTTTCTACTCGATGAACAATCAACCCTACCTGGATACCCTGGGACTCGACGACAATTACACTATCAGTAAGATGGCAGCAATCAAATTTATGCCCAAAGCGCAAATCAAGGTGCATTACTGGCACATAGGCTGAATGCAAATTTAACAAACCCACGATATCTGGAGGGGCTTCGGCAACAGGTGTTAATTCAGGTAAAAGAAATATTTCGGTCACTAATTCAGCAGCGATCGCATAACGTGCATCGTGAAGGCTAAAAATTAAGTATGGTTTAATGCCCATAGTTTATATCTCTGAAAGTGCTTAGCTATTTAATGTACTGACGGACAACTTCTCTAAGTTCTTCTGGCTGAAATGGCTTGGTTAGATATTTGCTAGTCCCAGCAATATGTCCCTTCATCTTGTTGACTAGACCATCCCGCGCTGTCACCATCACAATCGGTAAATCTCTAAATTTGGGCATTGCTCGGACGGTTTTACAGAACTCCAGACCATCAATGTCAGGCATGGTTAAATCCAGTAGCATTAGCTCCACCTGAACTTCTCCTAAAATCTCCAAAGCTTCTGCTGCTTTATCTGCTAGCAAAACGTTATAGTCCCCTTGCAAAGCTCGTTTAATCGAGACTTGAATAATGGCGCTGTCGTCTACAGATAAGACGATAGGTAAATTGCGATCGATATTGGCAATCGCCGTTGGTTCGTTAACGACAGTTGAAGTAACTGTTGATTCGTTTGTTGGTTCCTTGGCGATCGTTGCTGAACCAGGGGATTTAAGTCCATGACCTTTGCGAAGATCGTCAAGCGGATCTTCAAGAGGA
>JBJOPG010000185.1:0-8950 GCA_046050865.1 Cyanobacteriota bacterium | reverse complement strand
GGTCTAAATTCGATGCTGCTTTCTTTAATCTGATAGGATATTCCGCTGTAGTTAAAGTCCTGTAGAGCTTTTAATAGTTCAAAGCGGACAAACTCTCGATCGTTTGCCTCAGACATGGGCAAGAGTAAAGTCAACTTTAGTTTAAATTGATTTTGCAAAGACTCATCTTGGGCAATTTGCCCGATAATTCCTAACGTTTTGGGAATTAGAGATTCGGATTTTAACTGACGTATGCTAGACTGCACTTTTGCCTGGACTGCCGAATCACCAACTAGGTAATACTGCTCGTCATCAGGCAATTTGACATAGGTTTCTGACGCTTTCGGCGCGATCGCCGTAGGACAGATAACTGAGCTGGCGATCAAATGTTTGGGTTTTCCCCGTCTACCCTTTAAGTAGATACTTTTAGTACAGCTCGTACCAGGATCGATTACCAAAGTTAAGGTTGTAATCTTGGTTTTAGCAGCAGGGGTGATAGTAGTAGAAGTGGATAGATTTGTACTCATAATAGTTACGCACCAGTCTCAGGACTAAAAGTTGCTTGATATTCTAATTGGCTTACTTCTTCATAAAAGCTGTCGTATGTCTGCCACATCTGTTCTGACCAGGATTCTTCTTCTTCTGGCTGGATTTGGGCGAGTTTTTGGCTTATTACTAAGGGGTCTATACCTTCTTTTAGCTGCTGTTTGAAACTATCGATAGTAGCCTCCAACTCTTGAAAGGGCGTTAATTCTTCTAGTTTGGTGTTTATTTGAGGTTCATCTTGCTGCTGTTCCACATTTGTGAACTGAGATGCTTTTAAAGTAGAAGTCTGTGCTGTAGAGTTCGGCAGTTGGAGACATCCAGATTGATAATTATTGAATAGACTTATCCCTGTTAAAACTTGGATGATATCTATTTGGCTTTTAAGTTTACTTAAAGATTCAACAACTATTGCCTTAAAGTTAGGATCTTCGGGAGATACAACTAATGGTAAGAGAAATGTCTCTACTATTTGCTCTACTTTTTGGCGACCACTAAGGCAGTGTCTCTGTTCTTGCAAATACTCAATCAGAGCTTGAGAATATGATGAAGACTTAAAATTCAATCGGTAAAAAATTGTCTCAGATTTATTTGATTTGGAAGTCTGATTCGCCATGAGTAAAGTAAAATTCGCACTAGTCTAATCTCAAGTATTTTCTGTAAAGCAAGTTTTTACTGTGATCTGTGTCTCAAAATGAGGTGCGTAGCTGACGCTGGGAATATACAAAATATTATTTTCTTGTTCTAGCTCATTTTATGCAGCCAATTGTCAAACGTCTAAGATTCAGTGAAAAAACCAGATATCAGATAATCAATATCAAAACTAAAACCCAAATTCCTACCTATGCTGCTATCTGCCGTTGGGGGATATGTTATAGTTTGGCTCAAGACACTGTTCCTTCTCCAGTACCTCAAGTGTTTGATTCCAATTTAGAGATTAGCTGGGAAACTTTTGTGGGAGATACTGGTGCAGTTATTCCCGCTGCGGTAATTCAGTTTTGCCGTCAACACAAATTGTCCTTAGATTCGGAATCAATCAAAAGGCAATTTGAACTACATTTAGCTAGAGGCATAGCCTATTTAGTAGGGCTAAAACTATCTGGAATTGAAGAGTTAATAGGGTTAGCATTGGTAGATCGTTCCGCTAAACCAGAAATTGAGACTAAACCATCTTTGTTGCCTATAGCAAATCAGGTAACTGCTAAGGTAATTGAACCATCGACATTTCAATCTAAATTAGAAACAAAGACAGAGGCAGAGTTAAATTCAGAATCGATCAAATTAGTTTGGCAGATACCAGATAAAGTCAAAGCAGCCAAGAGAAAAAAACAAATTAGCAAGAAATTTTAAGTTCTTAATTATGAAGCTTGCGCTTGAGATAACTAAACAACCAACCCTAGATTTAATGTTTAGTTATTCCCAAGACAATCAAACTCCCCCTGTAAATCCCGATCTTAGAATTTCAGAACATCAAGGCAATTCTTATCGCTCGCAAGAGCGTCTAATCCAGAGTCTTTTATCCTTACCTAATTATTGGAAACTCGTACCTTGTATTGATAAACGACCTTTGGGTAGACAGTGGCAAGATAATTACTATTCGCCCCAAATTTTATTTCGCTCTTTATCTCAAGAAGGTAAAGTGTGGGTAAAAGGTAAACGAGGTTTGTATTCTGCCGTCCCCAACGGTTATAGTTTATTGTGCGGTCATCAAGTTAGCGATCGCTATTTAGTAGCCATTGATTGCGACTCTTATGAAGCATTAAGTCAGTTTGAGCAGATGAGGTTTCCAACTACGGTAAGCTATAGTTCTGGTCGTCCTGGACGCAGACAGTATCTATACTATGTTGATCAACCAATTAAGAGCTTTAAGCTGGCAAATGGTTTGGAGATAAGAGGTCGAAACTTACTTTCCACTTTGCCTCCTTCGACTCACCCGATGACAGGCAAATATCGCTGGCTGACTGCTCCAGATCGATACATAATTCCTACTATATCTAGTCTATGGCTTAATCAACTCAGACCTCAGCCCAAAACAGAACTGATTAAATCGACTAATTCTTCTAATAAAACTGTAGAAGAATTAGTCGATGGCATCAATCCCATGTACGCAGATACTTATGATGACTGGATTAGAGTAGGTATGGCTTTAAAAGATTGGGATGATGGATTATCTGGACTATGGGATGAGTGGAGTCGTAGTTCGGGCAAGTATAAGTCAGGAGAATGTAGTTATCGCTGGTCAACTTTTAACGGCTCTGGCATTACTTTTCGTACTCTTTACTACTATGTAAAAATAGGCTGAAGCTCTCTAAAGGGGATGACGATCTACTTTCTCGTTCGGGAAGAGATAAGACAGAATGGGCAAACACACTTTTTTTCCAAAGTAAAAATTCCCGAACGCAGTTTTTTGTTTTTTCCGACTCAGAGAAGATAGAGGCTTTTGGCTTGCGCCTCATAATTGTAAATTACGATAAAACAATTATGGCTGCGAAGAAAAAGTCTAGAACCAAAATAAGTAAAAATTTTACTACAGTTACCAACAAACTGCTAAAGCTGATTGAACGAGGAACAGTACCCTGGCATCAATCCTGGCATGATATTGGCTATCAAAATCTGATAAGTAAAAAACCCTATTCAGGAATCAATCCTATTTTGTGTCAAATAGACTGTTTGTACTACGAATATTCTAGTCCCTATTATATTGGTAAAGCTCAATGTAGTGAGAAGGGATGGAGTATCAAGCAAGGATCGAAAGTAAACTGGCTTAGATGGGGAGGCAGTAAGACTATCACCGAACAAGTTACTGACGATCGGGGACAAATTATAGAAAGGGAAAAGTTCATTCGTTCTTTTAAGTGGCTAATGGTTTTCAATATCGAGGCGATTGATGATAGTCAATCTAAGACCAAGATAGCCGATCTGCTACCCCATCAAGCTCAAGAGTCCCCCAATGTAAAGGATTTAACAATTGAAAGTTTTATTGCTAACCTCAATACAGACATAAAATACGGGGGCAATAAAGCTAGTCATAACTTTACTACTGGTCAAATACAAATGCCTTATCGCGGGCAGTTCGTTTCGAGAGATGGATTTTGGGCGACTTTGTTTCACGAACTAGTTCACAGTACAGCTAAGGAACTCAAACGTTCTTATAGTGGAGATAAAAATCATCCTATTTATCATCGAGAAGAATTAGTGGCAGATCTTGGAGCTTCTTTTCTAGGCAATCATTTTGGTCTTGGTAGTACTGAATTAGAACATCATGCTACCTATCTTGAACATTACTGGTCGTTATTAAATGAGGATATTAAGGTGTTTTTCCATGCAGTATATGAGGCTCAAAAGGCTGTTCAATATTTACTAGAGATAAGTAAAGTTTGATGAATCCTGGCGGATTGGAATAGTTAAAGTTAATTATTTATCCGCATTTCCAAAATGGATATCAATCAACACGGCGATTGGGCAAGCGGACGGAACGTCCGCGCCCCTCGCCATCAAAATTCAACTAGGAAACTTGAATTGGAATCAAAGCTGGTTAGGATAGCCAAGCTAAACCACGTTAGTAAGCCCGATACAACTACTGCTGGGATGATTTACTGTGGTCGTCATCGGAGTCGAAGCTTTTCTCATTTTAATCCTTTAGATCTGGGTTTGGGCAATCCTTATTCTCACAAGAGGAGCAAAAATTGTATATGGCAAGTTAACAATCTAGATGAATGTTTGAGATGCTATCGACAGTGGCTTTGGAAGCTGATTCAGAACGAACATAGCCAAGAAAAATTGGCTGACTGGGAAAGGATGTATCTTTATCGATTCTTAAATCTATGTAGTGTTTTGAATCGCGTCCACACTCTAGTATGTTTTTGCATAGATACTAATCATAATACCAAAAACACTCAGATATCTTGTCACACACAAATATTGTGGAATGCTGCCGTGTGGTATGTTTCGCAAAAATCACAAACTCATAAGTAGGCAAAGGCGATAACCCTGAAATAAAGTTGTACGAGATCGGCTCGTAACCTTGTCAGGCGGTGATAACTGAAACATTATATAATTCAAATTATGATTTTAGGTTTGACAGGGCATCGACCTGCTTCTTTGCCTGGTAATTATTCCGCTCGCACTAATCGAGCTTTACTAAATACAGCCGACTTTATTTTGGCTGAGTACAAGCCTATGAAGGTTATATCGGGTATGGCTTTAGGTTGGGATACTGCTGTGGCTGAATGCGCAGTAAATCGTGGCATTGGTTTGATTGCAGCAGTTCCATTTAAGTCTCAATCTTCTAGATGGCTCAAAACTAGTCAGGACAAATATCAAAGGCTTCTAAATCAAGCCGACCAAATAGAAATTATTTCTGCTGGAGACTATAGCTTACAGGCGATGCAGCTAAGAAATCAGTGGATTGTTAATTACTGCGATCGATTAATGGCGTTGTGGCATCAAGGTAAGGGTGGAACTAAAAATTGTGTAGATTATGCTCTGGCAATAAATAGACCAACGTTTAACTGTTGGGCAACATTCGGATACTTTTATCATCAACATTAACTAACTAAAATTTAATTTTTGACTGAGGTTTGTTCTATCCGAATAAGTTTAGGGAGGCATCCACTGTTTAGTCAGCAGTGGATAATTTTTTAGGGGCATAACTCTAAACGAGTCAGCAGAAACACAACTCCAGTCGGGTTGGTTGTGGTTCTGTCGAACCTAGTTAGGTGAAATTTTAAAATTAGGTTTACTAATTATGACTTATACAACTTATGCTCCCGCAGTTACTCAGGTTCAAGGCTATGCTCCAACAATACAAAGCTATACGCCTACGCCTGTGCTTCGCCAAGTTCCTAACCAGACTCAGGCTGTAGCACTGCCCAAAGCTTTGACAGAAGCTCAGATTGTATTTACAATCGTTAATTCTGAAATAAGTAAGCTTAAACGCCAAGGTCAGAATACTGACGCTAAAGCAATTAAGCTAGCTTATCAACAGTACTATGCTAGCTGGACAAGACAGCAACTTTTACAGGCTGCCTTTGCGCTCGTTGAGGTTTATGACCAACATACTGGACAGTGGCGTTTGATTGCCAACGAACAGGAGTTACGTAGCAAACAGGTGCAATTCTCGAAAAGATACCATTATTTCAAGAATAGACGTGCTGCTGCATAGTTACGTCAGATGGATATTCGCCTGAATATCCATTTCAATCAAAGCTATACCGATAAAAAGGTATAGTTTTTTTTCAAGAATCAAAACGAATAGATTGATTCAGTAGGCTTACTCATACGAGATACACAACCCTATTGGGTTTGAGCAAAAGAAATCAAATAAACAATTGCGACAAATGACAAATATCGATCTGTCTATGTTAGAAATAACTGGAAATATTTTTGACCTAAATTCTTGGTCGCGTAAACCTACTACTCCCAAAATTGCTTTGTGTGTCACGACTAATGGTGTGGTAAAAGCCGATGGTCAGGCGGTAATGGGAGCAGGAATGGCTAAGGCTTTTACTATGATTTACCCTCAACTGCCTATGGTTCTAGGTCAAAAGTTGACTCATTCGGGCAACCGAGTCCACTATCTTTTAACTGATTCTAATGTACATATTCTGTCTTTTCCCACCAAACATCATTGGAGAGATTCTTCAGACTTAGCTTTGATTGAAAACTCAGCTAGAAGCATGGCAGAATTGGCTACTCTAAAACCTCACTGTACTTTTATTCTGACTCGACCTGGTTGTGGTTTAGGTCGTTTGTCTTGGTCGGTGGTTAGAAATTTAATCGCTCCAATATTACCTGATAACTGTTGGGTTATTGAGCGTAATTTTTAGACAACTAAAACAGCACTGATTTGTACAAATTGATTGCTATCTTGTGTAAAATTCTACTTTAATATCGGATTTTTATTGAATTTGGCAAAGATATTGAAAATGTACATACATAGCTAAAATGCACAACTCAGCACAAAGTTGTATAGTTATAGTGCTGTTTGTGATCGTTACAACTAGGACAATATCTAATTTTTGCTCAAAAATAACCCAATGAGGATAAAAATTATTTTGATAGCAAGCAGTGCAAGTATCCGTACACTTAATATTTTTGTACCTAATGATTCAAACTTGCTGCTTGCCTGATTATTTGAACTCAAAATAAGCTATTTGGAAATTATCTACACAAAACAGTTGGATCTCAAAAAATGTTATCTATGTGATCTTGGTTGCACTCAAGTCAATTCAAACAAAGCCAAAATGTAATTTTATCTTTTGGCTGCGATCGCAAATGGCTCACTATCCTAACAGCAATGGCGAATTTAAAACTAAGCGGGTAGAAACTAAATGGTATCCATCAGACTTGGCAATTATTGATCGCCAAGCCAAACTATTAAACCTGACTAGAACTGAATACATAGCTAAATGTGTTTTACATAAGCCCATAGAAAAAGCACATATTTTCAAGGTCAGTTGGCATACCTACAGAGTTATGAGTGAAATTGCCAGAGAGTTAAAAAGGATTGGCAATAATATCAACCAAATTGCCAAAGTCTTTAATGCTGAAAGATTAGAGGGTGGCAAAGTACCCGAAAATTATCCCTTACCAGAAGAACTAAGTGCAATTAGAAGCTATACCGATCGCATTAACCAAGAGTTGAATCAAATTAGGCTGCTAATAATCGGCAGAAAAAAGAGTGATCGGTAATATTAATACTGGCGGCGACTTCCGAGGGCTGGTTAATTATTTATTAGACCCTAGCAAAACTCCTAAAATAATCGATACAAATTTGGCTGGAGGCGATCGCAATACAATGACTTGGGAATTAGATACTTGTGCCAATCAAAGACCGAGTACTAAAAAACCAGTCAAACATATTTCTGTTGGATTTGCCCCTGATGATGGACAGTTAGACCGTGAGACTATAGAAGAAATTGCGATCGCTATAATAAATGGATTGGGTTATGACAACAATCAATATTTAGTAGTACGTCATGGTCGAGTCGATCCAAAACACGATCGCGTCCACGAACACGATCATTTTCACCTCTTGATTAATGCGATTAATTTTGAAGGAAAAAGGGTCGTAGACGGTTATGACAAGAAAAAGTTAGAAAATATCTTAAGACAACAAGAGATCGAACACAGTTTGACTATTGTTGCTTCTTCTGAGCAACGTGAATACAAAGCCTCTACGACTGGTCAAACAAAACGAATGATGCGGGAGGTAGAAGAGTATAAAGTGGGATCTACAACTGAAAGACCAACAGTTCCTCATGCCATAAAAATTCAATCAGGAATAGATTTAGCCAGTCGTGATCGCCCAAGTCTAAGTGTATTTCTGGCTAGACTCCAACGACTCGAAATAGATTCCAAACTAAGAGTCGAAGAAGGAAAAATTACAGGTATTAGTTACAGGCTGCAAGATTTTAAAATAAGAGGATGTAAGCTACATCAAGCTAGCTTTTCGCAACTGTTAGAACATAGAGTGAACTATGATTTTCAGAAGGATATGTTTGCTGTGAATAAAGTAAATCAGAATGAGATAATTGGATTAAAGCCTGAACTTGAAGTGAGTTGGAGTCAGGTAGATATCAAGAATTACGTTCCAAACCAAATAAAACATTTATTAGAGAGAGTTTTTGATGAACAAGAAATACAGGTTGCAAATAATTTTGCTGTTCCCGAAGATAATAGAAAAAATAGAGAATTTGAAGTTGAGTTTTGATCGAAATGAAATGTAGATTTTAATTCTACTTTACATACTCAATTTGATTTGCTGTAATAGTAGTAATAGCAAGCAGTTAATCTAACAGTATTTGGGTAATTTTTTAGAGAAAGCCAATGGCAGATGGGATATATCTAAGAGGTGTAATGAATATTCTGAACCTATCTGAGTCTGCGGTAAACAAACTAGTTGACGAAGGATACATAGAGTTTACGAGGAAAAGCTCTAAAGGTAAACGAGTGTTCAACAAAGCTTTAGTTCAAAAATTTAAGAACGATCCTGTATACCAATCTCTGAAAAAGCAAACTGTCTTGGTATATCTTCGCTGCGATACCGAAGAACAAGAACGCATGATGAAGCGAAAAGTAGAGCAGTATTGTAAGAAGAATAATTTTAAAGCTAATGTTATTGCTCAATTAAACAAAGGTATCAAAGAAATATCTCAGCAGAGCTATAGATTGATAATAAACTACATATTTGAACATACAGGAATTGCGGGATTAATATTTTATGGTCATACAGATGATACCAATGAAATAAAAAAGATTTTTCAAGCTAGAGAAGAAGTATTCAGTTATTGCGTTCAAGATTTAGATATGAACCTTGTCGATAATAAAATATTAGGCTGTTGTTGATGCTAAATAAGGTAGAGACAAATTTATCTAAATAATTTAAGTCGATCCACTTCGTAAAAATCGCCAAATTGCTCTAGTC
>JBJOPG010000184.1:0-9042 GCA_046050865.1 Cyanobacteriota bacterium | reverse complement strand
GCCACAACTTGGACAGGTATGTATTTCCAATGATATTTCTTTCCTCAAATTTATCAAGAATTACCTCTCCAATTTTATCCTATCCTTCAGGGCACTACCTCTAGCAGAATCCTATGCTATTACTCAACGTTTTATTGATTTGGAAGAGGAGTCTCCTTCCTGCCAAGATTCTAGTTTGCACAAGGCTTTGTCAGAAAATTTGCTGATATTTCAGAAGCGATTAGCCTTCTATCAGCACAGAGAATATTGGCAAGAGCTAAAGTTGTTTACAGCGATCGCCCACCTGATTGAACACCCTTATGTAATTATCGATCTGGTTCGCAAATCCAGGATGGTAATAGAAAAAAAATTCAAAGAAGTGGTTTCCCCTGTTTTAGAACCCTCTGTCAGACAAGCTCCAGTTTGTAATCCTCCTAGAGAATTGGTTCCTGACTCTGACTGATTTAATTTTTCGTCATATCTATAGAAAAAATCTATTGTGTCTATCGTATTCATAATATTTTCGGGAGCAACCTAAAAAAACTATAATAAGCAGGCAAGATTTAACGATGCTGGAGAAATTCTTATGGCGCGGATGTATTACGATGAAGATGCTAACCTAGATCTCCTAAAAGGCAAGACGGTAGCAATTATCGGTTATGGTTCTCAAGGACATGCTCATGCACTTAATTTAAAAGATAGTGGTGTTAACGTCATTGTTGGTTTATATCCTGGAAGTAAATCACAAGCCATAGCCGAGGCAGACGGCTTAAAAGTTCATGCTGTAGCAGACGCCGCCAAGGCAGCAGATCTGATTATGATTTTGTTACCAGATGAAGTTCAAAAACAAGTTTATACCGAACAGATTGCCCCTCATCTGACCGATGGTAAAATTTTAGCCTTTGCACATGGGTTCAATATTCATTTCGGACAGATTTTGCCCCCCTCTGGTGTAGATGTCATGATGGTTGCTCCTAAAGGGCCTGGACATTTAGTAAGACGCACCTATACCCAAGGACAAGGTGTACCCTGCTTATTTGCGGTATATCAAGATGCAACAGGTCAGGCGCGCGATCGCGCCATGGCTTATGCCAAAGGTGTCGGTGGTACGAGAGCGGGTATCCTAGAAACTTCTTTTAGAGAAGAAACTGAAACCGATCTATTCGGCGAACAGGCAGTACTTTGCGGTGGTTTGAGCGCTCTAATCAAAACAGGTTTTGAAACTCTAGTGGAAGCGGGGTATCAACCAGAATTAGCTTATTTTGAATGTTTGCATGAAGTTAAACTGATTGTGGATCTGATTGTAGAAGGTGGTTTAGCAAAAATGCGCGACAGTATTTCCACCACAGCCGAATACGGCGACTACACCCGCGGACCAAGAATTGTTAATGAACAAACCCGTGCTGAAATGCGTAAGATTTTGCGAGAAATTCAGCAAGGAGATTTCGCTCGTGACTTTATCCTCGAAAACCAAGCAGGTAAACCAGGGTTCACTGCAACTCGTCGTCTAGAAGCAGAACATCCCATTGAAGAAGTAGGCAAAGATGTTCGCGCTCACTTTAGCTGGTTGAAAAACAATTAGACTAAACAATTAGACTATTGCCCGCTAATGATTTTGCTTTTAGAGGGGAGGGAACTCTCCTTTTTTTTTTGCGTTTTTATCAGGGAGAGATGTTGGATTTAATCCTTGGCGGTAAGCATAGTTCTAACCCCAATTATCGGGATAAATCGCCATTAAAAAAGCGGCGTTGCAGAATCGAGGTATGATTCTACGATTTTTGCTACCAAGCAGATGAACTAAAAGGCTAATAGCTAATAGCTAGAAGCTATTAGCTACGAACAGATTACTTTTCGGTTTCATACTTCAAATCAGCAACGCCAAAAAAGCTTGTATCGGCTTTTAGCTAACATACATTATTTTCATTTAACCTTTAAATTAACTGTCAAAGTATATCTTTATATAAAGCAGTTTTGAGAAAAGTATTATAAATCATGAATCAAAAAGCCATTGTAATCGAAGTTAACGAAGTTCCTTTGCGGATTTTTAAGCACTATCAAAAATTAAATCCAGAATCAAACATTGCACATATATTAAACAAATCTTTGGTTTTGCAAACTGAGGCAAAGGATGTAGAAGAAAGTTTTTTATACCCTTCTCAAACATGGGCTTCTTTAAATACTGGAGTTGCTTTCGACCAACATCAAGTCCATTGGTACAATGACTCTAAACCTGACAGTTATCCTTTGTATTGGAAAACCATTGCTGATCAGCGATATAACGTCGGTATAGTTAATACCCTACACTCTTCACCAGCAGATAGCTATATTGACAATCACAACTATGATTTTGTCATCCCAGATTGTTTTGCTAGCAATAATTTGGCAAAACCCAAAATTTATGAGGATTTTCAGGCATTAAATACTAGTGCCACTTCAGAAAATAGTCGGGCGACAACTATGAATTTTCCTCGCCAAGAAGCTTTGAAGACTCTGCTGAAATATCCTGCACTGGGAATCAAATCAAAAACTCTTCTAGATGCTGTTGGTCTAGTAGCTAATATTAAAACTGGAAAAGTTAACAAAGAACGATTAAGAAATTTACAGTTTACTTTATTAGCAGATATTTTCTTAAGCCAAATTAATTCCAAGGATGTAGACTTAGGGATCTTTTTTACCAATCATATTGCTGCTAATATGCATCGCTATTGGTATGGTCTATTTCCTGAAGATTACGAGGTAGAACTATACGATCAAGAGTGGATGGATAAGTATTCAAAGGAAATCCTGGTCTCTTTAGACTTATTTGACAACTTTTTAACCCCTTTAATCAACCATTGTGAGCAACATCACAAAGCACTTATTTTAGTAAGTAGCATGGGACAGGGAGCTAATGAAAAGTTGTTAGAAACTCATAAATATTTTTATAAGCTAGATAATGTTGCCAAATTATTAAAGCCACTCTGTCAAGAAAAAAATTATCAATATCAGATTGATGCAGCAATGGTTCCTCAGTATAGTTTAAATTTTGATTCTGAAACCGAGGCTCAAGATTGTTTTCAAACTATCCAGGAATCGCAAAAATATCTTAAGAACATTTGGCTAGAAATCGATTTAAATCAAACGGTTCTGACTCTTTCAACTAGCTTAAGTCCTGAAACAGAGCAATTTTTTATCCGGGGTCAAAGTTTTACTCATCACGATTTAGGTTTTAGACAGATTCTCGTTGAAGATCATCATTCAGGTAGACATTATCCCGAGGGAAGTCTAATTATCTACAACAGCGAAAGTAGTAGTAACAATCAAGCTCAAGATACAATTGACTATCTTGAATATGCACCAGCTATGCTGAAGTTTTTCGGTTTGAATCGACCCAGCTATATGCCAGAACCACAGTTTACAATTTAGCTGAAAATTTACAGCAGTTTTCTCTTGGGTAGACTGGGCTAATTTATCTAGGGATTAGCCCGTGGATGACGCGGAGGTTTCCTCCGCGTATCAGACTAAATAGGTAGGCTCTAGAGTTAGTAACTATGGGCTAGAGAATAATGATCAGCTTATTAGGCTAATTATTGATTATTCTTTTTGGGTAGCCTGAGAGCTTTGTTGGGATTAATGGGGCCAAGAATTTTGTTTAAGGTGCGTAGTTGGTCTGCTGTTCCCATACAAATTAAAGCATCTCTCTCTAAAATTTGAGTATCTCCATCGGGTCCCGCAATCAAATTGCCATCAAAACGACGAATCGCCAAAACTAAAGCTCCTGACTGGGAGCGCAGTCTAGCATCCTTTAAAGTCTGACCAACATAGGGACAAGCGGCGGAGTCGATTAAAAATTCTTCCATATAGTAAGAACTGTTAGACCCGGCAATAATACCATCGACAAAATCCATAACCTGGGGTCTTAAAGCGGCTGCGGCTAATCTTTTACCTCCCGTAATATAGGGAGAAACTACTGCATCTGCCCCTGCCCGCTGGAGTTTTTGTACTGCTTCTTCATTACTAGCACGAGCGATCGCCCGAATCTGAGGATTAAGAGTTTTAGCGGACAGGACAGTATAAAGATTCTGGGCATCGGAAGGCAAGGCGGTCACGATACAAATTGCCTGTTCAATTTTGGCACGGATTAATGATTCATCCAGGGTGGCATCCCCCAAAATTACTGTGTAACCTAATTGTTTGATTTCTTCGACTTCTTCAAGATTGTCGTCAATAATAATAAACGGAATACCTTCGGCGGAAAATTCGTTGGCAACATGACGACCTGTGCGACCAAATCCACATACTATATAGTGTTGATCTAGAGATTCAATCAAGCTCCGCTCCTGTCTTAGTTTGATTCCTTCCTGGAAATACCCTTGAATTAGGGCTTCTGTAAAACGATTGACAATATAACCAATGGTGAATAAGCCCATTAAAATCAGAGCAATGGTGAATAGCCGCCCTCTTTCTCCTAAGGGATGCACCTCCATAAACCCTACGGTAGCTAGGGTAATCACCGTCATGTAAGCTGATTCGATTAAAGTCCATCTTTCGACTTTCCAGAACCAAAGAATGCCTAATAGTACAATAGCAGCTAATACTACACCACCTCTGATTAACTCCTTATGTAGACGACCATACTTTTCTTCAAAAGTGAAACTATACATTCAATATTTACTGCTGCTGTATTTGGTAACACTCTTTTGACCAAATTAATTACATTAAGATCAAATTGGAATTAAAATCGAATAATACTAGTTGTATCAAATAATGACCGTCTTTTTACACATATTTATTCTGCCAAAATAATCTTTATTAAAGGGTATCTTGTGACTCAATCCACAGCTATAGACAATTCTCTAACTACTTCAAATATTGCTGACAATTCTAGTCAATTCGACCACGATCGCTTCGACCAGAATGTAATGCAAACTTATGGTCGTTTTCCGATTGCGATCGCCAAGGGTTCAGGCTGCCGTCTTTGGGATACTAACGGTAAAGAGTATCTTGATTTTGTGGCGGGCATTGCTACCTGTACCCTGGGTCATGCTCATCCTGCCTTGATTAAAGCGGTGACGGAACAGATTAAGAAAGTTCACCACGTCTCTAATCTGTATTACATTCCTGAACAAGGGCAGTTAGCAGAATGGTTGGTGAACCACTCCTGTATGGATAAGGTGTTTTTCTGTAATTCTGGGGCAGAAGCTAATGAGGCGGCAATTAAACTAGTCAGAAAATATGCTCATACTCATGCAGACAGGGTAGAAAATCCCCTGATTCTCACGGCTAAAGCTAGTTTTCATGGTCGTACCCTCGCTACGGTTACCGCCACAGGACAAGAAAAGTATCAAGCTGGTTTTGAACCCTTATGTCCTGGCTTTGCCTATGTGCCATATAACGATATTACGGCGATGGAAAACGCCATTACCGACCTAGATGAAGGTACTTTGAGTCGCGTGGTGGGAATTATGATCGAACCCCTCCAAGGAGAAGGGGGAGTCCGCCCAGGAGAGTTGGAATACTTCCTCAAGCTCCGCAAAATTTGCGACGAAAATAATATTCTGCTGATTTTTGATGAGGTACAGGTAGGCATCGGTAGAAGCGGCAAATTTTGGGGTTATGAAAAACTGGGAATTGAGCCAGACATTCTCACAAGTGCCAAAGGCTTAGCTGGAGGGATTCCTATTGGAGCAATGCTCTGTAAAGATTCCTGTGCTGTGTTTGAGCCAGGCAACCATGCTAGTACTTTTGGTGGCAATCCTTTTGTCTGCGCTGCTGCTTTAGCGGTGTTGCAAACTCTCGAAACGGAAAATATTCTACAGAATGTTCAACAGCGAGGGGAACAACTGCGGGTCAGATTAAGAGCGATCGCCCAGAAATACCCTAATTTGTTTACGGAAGTTCGTGGCTGGGGTTTGATTAACGGCATTGAATTAAGCCCAAAAGTGAATCTTACTTCGATAGATCTAGTTAAGGCAGCAATGGATCAGGGTTTGTTACTGGCCCCCGCAGGGGCAAAAGTACTTCGCTTTGTACCTCCTTTAGTAGTCACTGAAGCAGAGGTAGATCAAGCTGCAACTATCTTGGAGAAAGTAATTGAACAGCTAATTGAACAGCTTTAGATAGCTATATTTATTGCTCATCCAAAATACTAAGTGACAATCATCAAACTGTTACACCCCCAGGAATGTTTTCTGAGCAAATAGGTAAAAATTCAAGTGTGATGAGGAGTGAACTTTAAAAAGGCTTGTTTTTGGGATCGAAACACGGAAAGAACCCCAAAAGCAGGCCTTCTCGCTTTTTTACTGGTAGCTCATTGGCTGCCAATTAAACTATAAGAACCTAAACAAAATTAATTACACACTTGATTTGCCCTTTTCCTTTTTCCCTTTTCCCCATCTCAACCAATCAAGAAAAAGGCTTAAACGAGAAGTATTGACCATCTATCAACCAGCACAGCTACAGATCTGGAATGATAATGGGCGATTAAGCGGAGTCTACACTTTGCGATCGCAATTCTTTATCAAGATTTGTTAAGATACAGCTTAATTTAATCGTTTTCTACCGAACTATCGGCTAAAACGGACTGTTGAAAAATAAATATTTTTAAGAAATCAGTTTTGAATAAATATATCGACGGGGCAATCATGCTAACCAGTGTTTGTTCTTTAGGACTAACAACTATTTCCATGGCGGAAAGCAAAATTTATGAACCATCTATGGCTCACAAAGTAGTTAAAGATTTGCAGCTAGAGAGACTAAATCATTCTTTGAACGTTGACCTTAAAAAAGCTGAATCTTCCTATATTGCACCTACCCCCATCAAGCCCCAGACCAAACCAGTATCGAAGATTGCCATCAACTTGATCAAGGAATTTGAAGGGTTCAAAGATTACGCCTATATTGATACGGATGGTACTCCGGTAATTGGTTATGGCTTATCCCGTATTGGTGGTATTCCAGTACAGATTGGCGATCGCATTTCCTCTGACCAAGCTGATGCCGCATTAAAGGCTCATCTCCAGGAAATTCATCGAGAATTAGACAAGATCATCAAAGTTGAGTTAAGCGATCGCCAGTTAAGCGCTTTAGCATCGATCTCTTTTAACGTTGGGGTAGACAACATCAGAAGCAGTACTTTAGTCCAAAAAATCAACGCCAAAGACTATACAGGGGCAGCAGATGAGTTTATGCGCTGGGATAAAGCTAATCTCCAAGGTGCATTTGTCCAAATGCCAGGGTTAACCAGGCGAAGATCTGCGGAAAGACAGCTGTTTTTGAGTAACAACCAAAGTTCCTAGTTTGCTGTTTGTAGCCATAAGCTATAAGCTATAAGCTTTTAATTAATCTTGTTTGGCTCTGTAATTATTTGTACATGAAGTCTTGCGTTGTACTCTTGCGGCATACAGGTAAGCTAACAGAAGAATTAGTCTGTTTTTGGCTTAGAGCTTAGAGCTTAGAGCTTAAAACTAGATTATTTGAACGAAGCTTCTTGGTGAGCATTCCCTTGCGCCTGTCGGCGACGCGGGGTCTCACCGCTAATTCACATCAGACGTAGTAAATAACTAGTAACTAATAAATGGTAGATACAGCGCCTAAAATCAATCGGATCGATGGTCGTCTTTGGCGACGGTTTATTGAAGTAGCTTTGCCCTATTGGTATCCCAGTAAAAAGAAGGCGGGAACTTTCTTTTTGATGTTGGTACTGTTATTGATCTTTTTGTTTGTTGCTCTGTTCATGGCGATCGCTGGGATAATTTGGCTTGGACAGCAGTTTTTTCCCGAATTTACCAATGAAGCTGCCGCTGGTTTAATCGCCCTCAGGAAGCAGATATTTACTAATTCAACTGCGCGCCTGATACTTGCTCTGACTCTTATTTTACCCACAGTAATCTTTGCTTGGAAATTTCAACGGTGGCGAGAACGCGCCAAACAGTGGGGGTTATTGTCAGCACTGTTACTGTTTTCCATTATGGTTAGTGGTTTAAATGTGGTGATCTCTTTTACCATCCGCTACGTTGAAACTGCCCTAGTGGATAAGGATGAATCAACCTTTTGGCTATTTTTAGGGGTTTATGGCGGGGTATTTGTGGTCGGCACGGCGATCGTAGTGATCTATACTTACTGTCAAAAATTATTAGGAGTTTACTGGCGAGAATGGTTAACGCAAAATCTGCTCCAAAGGTACTTAGAAAACAGAGCTTACTATCAAATTAATGCTCTCAAGGAAATTGATAACCCCGATCAGCGTCTTGCCGAAGATATTCAATCTTTTACCCGCACTAGCTTGTCTCTGTTGCTCAGTATCCTCGATGCAGTGATTACCCTGGTTTCCTTTGTGGGAGTGCTCTGGGCTATTTCTAGTAGTCTTTCCTTGGTATTGATTGGTTATGCCCTCTTCGGCACCATTGTCACGGTCTTGTTAGGCAGAAGACTGATTGGGCTTAACTATAACCAGCTCCAGCGAGAAGCCGATTTTCGCTATGGCTTAGTACATTTACGAGACAATGCCGAGTCGATCGCTTTTTATGGTGGCGAATCCCAAGAACTAGACAGTGTAGGGCAGCGATTTGCCCGAGCCATTAGTAATTATCACGTTTTAATTGGTTGGCAGCGAAATCTTGATTTTTTTACCACAGGACATAGCTATTTTGTGCGAATTTTACCCTATGTGGTTGTGGCGCCAATATATCTAGCGGGGAAAATTGATTTTGGCGCGATTAGTCAGGCTACCATCGCCTTTTTCCAAATTTTTGGGGCTTTGAGCCTAATTATTGGTCAGTTTGAACTATTAACTGCTTTTGCGGCGGGTATTAATCGTCTGGCTGCTTTTGATGAAACCTTAACTGCTTTAGACGAGGCGGCTGTCTCAGGTTCAGAAGCCACAACTATTGGTGCAACTATTGACTCTCGTTTAGCATTAGAGAATGTAACCCTGTTAACCCCTGATCGTCAACAAACTTTAGTTGCAGATCTTTCGGTGGCAGTTGAACCCCAGCAAAGTTTAGCTATTGTGGGGTCAAGTGGGGTTGGGAAAAGTTCTGTGTTGAGGGCGATCGCTGGACTATGGAATAAAGGTTCGGGCAA
>JBJOPG010000183.1:0-9054 GCA_046050865.1 Cyanobacteriota bacterium | reverse complement strand
GAGAGAGTCCTTTGTGGATGCGGATTTAGTGATTGGGGTTCCTGATTCGGGTATTCCAGCAGCGATCGGTTTTTCCCGTGAATCGGGTCTTGCCTATGGAGAAGGATTAATTAAAAATCGCTATGTTGGCCGTACCTTTATTCAACCCACCCAGAGTATGCGAGAAGCAGGGATTAGGATGAAGCTCAATACTCTCAAGGATGCTTTGCAGGGGAAAAGAATCATTATTGTTGATGATTCTATTGTCCGTGGCACCACCAGCAAAAAAATCGTTAAAACCCTCCGCGATGCGGGAGCGACGGAAGTGCATATGAGAATTTCTTCCCCTCCTGTAACCCATCCCTGTTTCTACGGTATCGATACTGATAATCAAGATCAGCTCATCGCGGCGACAAAATCAGTGAAAGAGATTGAAGCCAGAATTGGGGTTGATACCTTGGCATATTTATCTTGGGATGGAATGCTTGAGGCGACTCAGGAAAACACTCATAATTTCTGTTCAGCTTGTTTTACTGGCGATTATCCTGTGACTATTCCCGAAGATGTTAAACGGTCTAAATTGATGCTGGAAAAAACTCAGGTTTGAACCAGGAATTAACAGCAAATAAATAAAAAACAAACAAATAAAAAAGTAAAGGGGGGTAATTGTGAAAGTATTGAACAGCGATCGCTATTTCAGATGCTTACCCCCAACCAAAATGCATCCCTAAATACTCTTCTAACTGTCGATTGTAAGGGGCAAAATATGCTGCTAAAGTCTCTCTTAGCTTGGGTTCTACTTCTTCATAAGAGCCGGCATTAACTTTCGGATAATAATCTAAAGGACAGCTTGGGAGATTGAGGAACTTAAACACCTGCTCCATATTTTCCTGGGGGTGCTGATAAAAATCTTCGCTCTTGAGAATTAAGAATTGTTCGCGACCTAAAATTTCGATCCAGGATTTAAGCTTGTAGATATAGAGACTACTCATAATGTTGTCGGGAGTAGTAAACCCGGTATTAGTAATCTCCTCGGCGGTGATGGTAGCTAATTGAGCCATTTCCTTGGCGATCGCCGTTGCCAAACTTGCCTTGGTTAAGCCAGTGTTGAGTTTGTGATAATGCCAGGATATTGCCCGATCTATTGGGTTTCTTAACAAGAGAATAATTTTAGTCTGGGGAAAAGTATCCTTAATTCTTTGTGCCACTTCGGGAAAGCGGAGGTAGTTTGGGGTAGCTTCTCCTGTGAGAAAATCAGGGCGATCGGTAATTGTAGGGAAATGTGCTAAGTACCAATCAAGACCCCGTTCAAAATTCTGCCAATAGAAATCCAACTCTTTTTTATGGGACAGGAGTACCTGAGGATGGCGACTTAGATAATAGTAAATGGAAGAAGTCCCACATTTAGCGGCTCCGGCAATAATAAAATCAGGTCCCGATTTTTTTTGAGATGGCCAGTCCAACTTTGCTAAATCGGGATAGGTTTGAATTGCCTGGTGATAACTTCCTGTACGGTAGCATTCGATCGCTTCTGGGACGAGATTTTGTTGAGTCAGAACATCACCCAAATTACCCCAGGCGATAGTGATCTCAGGATGTTCGGTGACGATCTGGCGATAAACCTTAATTAGCTCAGGAAATTGTTCTGGAGCAGTAGGAGTATATTGCAGGTCGATATAGGTATGCTTAAAGTAAGGATCAAATTGAATTGCTTGGAGATAGGCGGTAATTGCCTCAGGGAAAAGACCTCTGGCTCGCAAGAGTTTAGCTAGCTGATAATATAGCTCCACCGTAACTTCGGGGTAATCAGCTAAAGTTTGTTGGTAACCAGTGAAAGCTAATTTTTCTTGGGAGTCTCCTTTAGGCATTTGTTTAATTGCCCGACGCCAGCAAGAGATCGCTAAGTCAAATTGCTGTAGATGAGAGTAAACCTCTGCCATGTTGATTAAGGCAGCGATAAATTGAGGATCGAGCGAAATAGTTTGTCGATAAACGGCGAGAGCTTGTTGCCATTGTTGTTGATTTTGCCAAAGCTTGCCTAGCTGATAGAAAGAGGGAGCGTGGTTTGACTGGAGGGCGATCGCCTGCTGCCAACAATGGGCTGCGGCATCATCGGCTTGAAGTGCCAGCTGGGTCAACCCCCAATAATAGTAAATTTCCGCTGCTGGTTCTAGGGCTGTCGCCTGCTGAAAGTGCGATCGCGCCTGGTCATATGCTTGCAGTTCATACTGGGCAACACCCCAATGATAATAAACTTTAGCACTCGGCTCTAAGGCTGCTGCTTTTTGATAATTATTACTGGCACGTACCCATTTTTTTTGGGCGGCTAATGCCGATGCCAGAGCAAAAAGATAATTAGGGTTCTGGGGATTTTTTTTCACTCCCTGACGATAGACCTCGATCGCTTGTTCTTTTTTCCCCTGTTGCAATAGCAGATCTGCCCAAGTCCGATAAACTGCCTCAAAATCAGGCTGAAGGGTAATTGCCTGACGGTAATGCTGAATAGCTAGTTGCCATCGCTGTTGTTGCCCATACAAATCACCCAGCTCGGCATAAATTGAAGCAGCTTGGGGATTAGCTGCTATTTGTGCAGTATATTGAGCGATCGCCTGGTTAAGGGCAACGGGATCTAAAGTTAATTTCGATTCTAATTTCGACAAAGAATGTTTCACTCCTGAGCTATTACGTAATTAGCCTATTAAAGCTATTACCCGTTTAAGTCACTACCGATTTAAAGTTTGCGAATAATGAATTGGCAAGTAGCCAGAGAAAAATAAACTGCTTGCCACTGTTCTTTAACCGAAGTCAAAAAGCGATCAATCCCTTCTCGAGGATTTTGCTCAGGAGCTTGGGGGTTAAGCCAACCATAGTAATTAAAGATAATAAATCCTCCAGATTTGATAAGTTGCCAAGCCAATTGAGCATTTGTTTCACTCTGTTGGGTTAATTTACAGCGATCTTGGAGATTAATTAAATCAAAACTATTGGGAGTCAATTCCCTCATCTGTTGAGGAGCCTGTCCTTCAACCAAGGTTACTTTCGACGAGCTACCAGTTTTACTAATATTCTCTCTAAAGTGATGCTCAAACTGACTATCAATACAGAGCAGCTGACTTGAGGGGTGAGTTAACAATTGATCCAGCAGCCAACAACTAGACATTCCCTGATAACTGCCCACTTCCAAAGCATTAATCGATTGCCCATTCAGAGGCTGCAAATGCTTTGACCATAGAGCAATACGATGACTAAAAATATCGAGAGTAAAAAAATAATCATGGGTCACACATTCTGACCAGCCACGATGCTGACAAGCTTTTTGAAAGTTTTGCGCTGCTTCAGGCAAGCGACCCTTTCCCCGCAAGGCATTCCCTAGATGGCTATAGACCCAGGGATATTCTTCCACCAGATTAATAATTGCATAACAAGTAGAGATGGCTTCATCCCATTTTTCCGTCATCAAAAAGGTTTTCACCAAATCACGATATGCCCAAGTGAAATCTGGATCGTGTTTAATTGTCTGACGGAAGCAGGAGATCGCCTCGGCAAACTTCTGCTGTTGGAGGTAAATAGTGCCTAGTTTGTAATGTGCCCTGGCGGAAGTTGGTTCATCTTCCAAAATTTGCTGATAGGTAGTCTGAGCTTGGTCTAATTTACCCTGTCGTTGATAAATTTCTCCCAGATTAAACAAAGCGGTTACTTTCCCCTGACTTCCTGTCGCCGCCTTTTCATAACAGGCGATCGCCTCGGGGATTTTATCCCGTTGCTCCAAGGCTTTCGCCAATTTATAGTAACCCTGCTGGTTAACTAGCTCAGGGTTAATTCGCGTTGCTTGATACCAACAGTCCATCTCCGCCTCTCGGCGCTGTAGTTGTCCATTGATCTGAGCCAAAGCAAAATAGATGCGGGCAGAATTGGGTAAGTAGACTAGAGCCCGTTCAAAGGAGCTTAGGGCAGCGGTTAAATTATTTTCCAAAAGATGCAATTCCCCTAATTGAGAATATACCTCTGCTAAATTAAGGGTATGGTCTAATGCCAAAGAATGCCAGACTATAGCTCGGTCGAATTCTGCTCTGCCCTGGAGTAAATTACCTAAATTACCAAAAGCAGCCTGCCATTGTTCAGGATTCTCGATATTCTCGGTGTTAGTTGCAATTGCCTGTTCGCACTGGGTAATAGCCTGAGCTAAATAGCTAGAGTCCACGAATTTAATTGATGAGGATTAATAATGGTTTACGGTTACTGACGCAATACTCGATCATCTCTAAGTAGACTGGATGTTAGTCCATACTAGTTCAACAGATTGCCCTGCGCCAAATTGATAATCTTGCTTGATCTAAAATTAGTTACAAGGTCGAAAGCAAAGCTAAAAGCGGATTTTAATCTTGTTGCTGACAATGCTGTAATACTAATTTGAGTGCATCAATACTAACTAAGATATCTTCAGTTAGGGCATTTTGGTACATTAAATTACGCAAAGAAGGACAGCTAAAGTTTTTGCCCACGATGTAATAATGCTGTAAGCTTAGCTGCTGACTGATCATCCAGTAGTCCGTCCTGATATAGTTTGGGGAAAAAAGCTCCACTATCTTAGTATTAGGGGAGCAAAAAACCAGATTAGTTAGTCCCGAACCATGAGGGGAAACAATTATCTTCGCATTTGCAAATATGGCTATCTGCTCTAAAAAAGACATTTCTTCCAAAAATACCGTCACAAAACCTGATGCCGTTAGTAATTGGCTCACTTGTGCCTCGTTGACCAATTGTCTATTTTTCGCCTTTGCCCGACTGACATAGATGAAAGAAAGACCTTCCTGATTATTTGGGTTATCTGGAGTTTGCTCTGTTTGCGGTAAAAAAGTCTGACGCAAAAACCTGATGGTGCCCTCGGGAACCCAATCTAAGTACCCAGGAAACGAAGGTACAATCAGCTCGCTAGCTTGGATATGACTACGGCGATCGCTTTCAATAATTTTATCCAGAGGAATACCCAACAGATTCAAAGTTTCTTGCTGATAAGGTTTGCTCAGACTATTAACGATAAACCAATCAATCTCTTTAAATTTGATTCCGCTACGTCTGAGTAATTCTAATCTTGGCAGCACATCAAACATCCAATGATAGTAAACATGACCTGCTAAACCTGATAGCAAAGCCACTTTTCCTGTAATTGTTTCCACAGGGGCAATACTTTCTTGCTCAAAAATACTATGTTCAGCTCGTTCTTGATAAGGACACCCAGGCAAAAACCAGGGATAGTCTCTAGATAAATCTCCCAGCAGATAGTTATCTGGGGTAATAACTGCCAAGGCATGACAAATTACCCAAGAATTCTTCTGGGGAGCTACCCAGGCTCTTCCATCAGGAATTTTGACCACAAAAGGTAATCTTGCCTCAATTTTGTTTGCTCGTTCTAGGGAACACCGATAAGCATTTTGACTTAGTTGTACTGGTTGGAAGTGATCAATCAACTTCTTCATACACTTATGACAGTTTACTCCCCCACAGTCTGGATAAGATGTGTCTCCAGGGTTGATTTTGATGGTTTCTGGTTGTCTGGTGGTTTGGTTTTTTAGCTGGCTGACTGGCGCTTGAGACCACAATACCTGAGTATAATCAAAGTCTTTTAAGCGACAATCACGCACCCAGTCTTGAGTGTGATAATAAATTTTAGTTGGTAAGGAAGGTAAGTTGTCTTCGGTGGGAAATAGCTTAGGTAATGGTTTCCAGTCTGACTGTTGAATCTCAAGGTTTAAAACCTGTTCATAGTAGTTAATGGCTTGTTCTGCTTGTTGGGTTTTTTCCAAGACTTTACCCAGTTGAAAACAAATCTGCGGCTGATTGGGTTGTAGCGCTAAACCCTGATGATAAACCATCACTGCTGCATCTAGTCTTTGCTGTCGAGCGAGACAGTTGCCCAATTTAAGATATAGTTCCCGGTCTTCTGGTTGAAGTTGTAGTGCTCGTTGATAATAAGTTTGCGCCTGTTTAATGCCACCAAACTCAAACATTACATCACCCATGTAACCGTAGGTTCTCCAGAGATGATGATAAGCTTCCTCTGATTGTCCTTGCTTTAATGCTTGCAGTAAGCGAGCACAGGCTAATTTAGCTATTTCCAAGAGATCTTCAGGACTATTGTTGAGTTTTCCTTGATAGTAAGCATCCACAAAATCTGGTTCTAGCTCAATTATTTTTTGCCAAGCTTCTAGAGTCGATGATAGATTGCCCATTCTCTGCTGTACTTCCGCATAATTGCTGTGGGCTAAGACGTTTTCCGGCTCTAGCTGAACTACTCTCTGAAAACATTCAGCAGCCTTGCCATAGTCACCTTGCTGTTGCCAGAGGCGACCTAAATTATTATGGGCTAAAGCCATTTTTGGCTCTAAGCTAATTACTGTTTCAAAACTGGTTAGAGCTAGTTCTGGTTGAGAATTTAACCAGTACACTTGACCTAGATTGTTGTGCAGGGTAGCCCACGTTGGGTCGAGTGCAATTCCTTGGCGGAAAACAGCGATCGCCTGAGCATATTCTTGTTGACGAGCATAGGTGCTTCCTAAATTGCTATAAGCACGCAGCAAATCAGGTTCAAGAGTGATCACCTGCTGGTAAGCAGCGATTGCCGCGTCTAGTTCTCCTTTTTGATCATAGAGAACTCCGAGATTGAAATAAGCAGCTTCATAATTCGGGTTGAGCTGAATGGTCTGATTATAAGCGGCGATCGCCTCCTGCCAACTACCAATCTGATGTAGCACCACCGCTAAGTTATATTGCAATTCTGACCAATCAGGTCGCAACTTCAAAGCCTGTTGGTAATGCCAGATCGCCTGTTGAGAGTCTTGTTGCTTGCTATGAAGCAAACCCAATTCTGCATAAATTTCTGCCTGGTTAGCTGTAGTACCAAGAGCTTTTCTATAAGCACTGATAGCGGGGGCAAATTGATTCTGTTGAGCATAAGCCCGCGCAAGATAAGGATAGAAATCAACTCCATCAGGATCATCGGCGATCGCCTCTTGACAGAGATTAATAACCTGATCCCATTCTCCTCCCTCTAAGTGAAATTTAATCTTTTTGAATGAGGATTCGCCTTTTATCATTGACGGTAGTGGGAATGACCCTGGCTCAAATTACAAAATAGTTAGAATAACTCGAATAATTTAAAAATAAAACCATTAATACAAATAATACAAATTATCAGTTTGGCGCAATTTCAGCAGCAATTTAATTTACCACTCAAAATGAGTACTTATTTTTGCTAATGTAACTCTTTTTCGCTGGATATCTCAATATACTACTAGACCCACAACTTTTCGTCATGGGTCTAGCTAGCTCTCGTAACTTTAGTTTTAGCAGCAATTGATCGGATTATTGAGACAGGTTCATCGAACTTATCTTCCCTACATGATCTCCCAGTTATCAGTGTCTTTAATCTGTTTTACTTCCAGACCTTCTACACCAGCACCAATATCGATCGCGTCCTGACCATCGATAGTCACCATTCCTGTCTGAGCGTTATAGCTGACAACACTGTCCCCCGCTCCAACAATACGGAGTCTGTCAGCACCATCTTGTTGGAAATCTATAATCTTATCCACGATGCCAGATTCCAATTCATTAGCAACAAAGGCAAACAAATCATTGCCAGTACCACCAATGAATTCGTCTTTCCCAGCCCCGCCTCGAAGAGTATCGTTGCCAGCACCACCATCGAGTTTATCGTCACCAGGACCTCCTTTCAGGATGTCGTTGCCATCATTTCCTTCAAGGAAGTCATTACCAGCACCACCATCCATGAGGTCGTTGCCAATACCACCCCTCATTTTGTCGTTACCAGCACCGCCCTTGAGGATATCATTGTCTTCTCCGCCATCGAGGAGGTCGTTGCCAGTACCACCGATGAGGGTATCAGCACCAGCTTTTCCTTGTAAATCATCATCACCTTCGCCACCATCAAGGAGATCATCACCTCTGCCACCAATGAGCAGATCATGCCCATCTAATCCGAGGGCAGTAGAATTTCCTGCTGCGGTGAGCTTAATTTGATCATCCTTGCTACCGCCGACAATAGTAACCGGGGTGCTCTGATCGTCTCCATTAGGTTTAACCTCAAGAATGTTGGCTTGCCCTTGCTTACCAATAAACTCTAAATTGCTAAAGATACCTGATGTACCATCGCCAAAATCTAAAACAATACTTGACATAATAAATATACTCTAACTATTTATAACTTGAATCCAGGCTGAATATGCTGGTAAGATTTAGCGTAAAAAATCACTAAAACCATCATAATTCATATTTAATTTAAGTCCAGCAATAAAATGCAAAAATGACACCTTGATCCTAATTATATTTCAATGAAATATTTATTCATTATGTAAAAACAACTATTTTTTGAATGCGCGTACCGAGTCTAGATGAAAATACTGAACAATATGCGGACAAGAATTTGTAGCTTCAATTGCTTGCTCAACAAAGGTTACAGTTCTTCTGTGTATAAAATAATTATTTTAAATTCAGTATAAACACAAGTTTTTTTGATTTAATAATAATCAAGAGTTTTTTGGTTGATTATCAAATCTTTTTTATTTTGCAAACAGAGTTTTTACTGGTATTTTTGATTGTACAAGCATAAAACGTAGTGTTTTTTCTGTAACAAGCAACATGAAAAATAATTTTTCTCTTTGTACTTGTTAATCAAAATGTTTCAAGATGATGCTTACTAAAATAAGAAGTCTGATTTGTGCGAATTAGCATCAGATAACAGTAAGAGAAATGATGGGGATTTTGACTAATGGGGAACACTATTTATTAAATGTTTATTAAATGAAATGTCTCTATTTGGTTTCCTGATTATGAAGTTAAATTTGTTCTGTTGGCGCACTCACAAGCTAACCAGTTTGTTTCTCTGTCAAATCTCTTTATTAATGCTAATTTTTGCCTCTCATCAAGCCCCAAAAGCTCAAGCATCAACAGTGGGGACTATGGCATATCAAACTACTGAAGCTTTTCAGCGGTATAAACCCAAATACACTATCATTATGGCCGATGCTAGTAACTATGGCGATCGCTATAGTACTG
>JBJOPG010000182.1:0-9114 GCA_046050865.1 Cyanobacteriota bacterium | reverse complement strand
TAATTTTCCCATTCTGACTGGGGTAATAATGCCATCAAATCTCGTTCGATCTGAATTGGGTTATCAGATTTTGTTAATTGCCAGCGATTACTTAAGCGTTTGACGTGGGTGTCTACGGTGACCCCTTGAATATTACCAAAACCATGAGCCGAGACAACATTAGCCGTTTTACGAGCTACTCCTGGTAATTTTAGCAACTGAGGGATTTCACTAGGAACTTCTCCACCAAAATCCTGCATAATCATCTGGCAAGCACCCTGAATGTTTTTTGCTTTATTGCGATAAAAACCAGTGGAATGAACCAAAGTTTCTAAGCGATCGCGATCGCATCCCGCTAGAGCAGTGGCATCAGGCAGTTCGGCAAACAAAGCTGGAGTAACTTTATTCACTCGTTCATCGGTACATTGAGCCGAGAGAATTGTCGCTACTAAAAGCTGTACGGGAGTCTCATAATCCAGGCTACAGGTGGCATCAGGATATAGCTCGGTTAAGAGGGTAAAAATATCTAGCGATCGCTGTTTAAGAGCCTTACTTGGCGATCGCTTTCTTTTTGTTGTCGTCTGCTTAGTAGATTTTTTGGAAGCACTATTTGGCATTTAACTACTGAAACAAATTCTGGAAAAAAGCCAAGTTGATGGTGTCCCGCACAATAATAAACACCCCTAAACTGAGTAACAGCACTAAACCAGTCTGCATAATGCCATCTTGTAGCTTGCTGGGTAAAGGTTTGCCAGTAACTCCTTCCACGGTTAAAAATGCTAATTGACCACCATCTAAAGCAGGTAAGGGCAGGATATTGATAATTGCCAAATTGATACTGATTAAAGCGCCAAACTGAAACAGATTACCCAAGTCGTTGCGCGCCAGCTCCGCACCCACTGCGACGATTGCTACAGGGCCAGCTACCTGTTGAGCATTTTCCTGAAAATTGCTGATTAACTGCCAAAATCCCTGGACGGTTAACTGAATAATTCGTTGAAATTCGTTTGCTCCAGCGGTAAAACCTTCCACTAGGTTAGCGGCACGACGACGGACAATATCTCCATTAGGCGCTAACATCACACCGATTTTTCCTTTCCCATCCTGACCAACATCAGGTTTAACCCCCAGGTTAATAATCTCAGTGCCTCGCTTGATGGATAATTCTAAAATCTGATTAGGAGATTTTTGGATGGCTTGACGCAAATTTTCTAGCGCATCAGCAGAATCGCCTAAATCTAGGTCATTTATTTTTAAAATAATGTCCCCCGCCTGAACTCCTGCTTGAGCTGCAACAGATTCTCCTGTACTTAATAATTGCGGGACAAGTACTCCTGGTCGATAGTTAATATCTTGAAAGCCAATGGTAAACGCTTGACCCACCAACAGAAAGTAAGCAAAAATCAAGTTGGCAATTACCCCTGCACTAATGACGATCGCCCGATCTAGCACAGGACGATTGCGTAACAAATTAGGGTCATCAGGAGGAATCGTACTATCGGGGTCATCATCGGGAAAGCCCACATATCCACCTAAGGGAATTGCCCGAATAGCGTATTCGGTTTCTGAACCCTGGTATTTTAAAAGAGTGGGCCCAAAACCAATGGAAAAGCGGTTAACTCTAATTTTCTGTAATCTTGCAGCTGCAAAATGACCAAACTCATGAACTACGATTAATAGGAGTACGACTGAAATCGCCGCTAAGACTGGCATATTTTAAGAATATTACTTTTATAAGTGTTTAGTACGATTTACTATTTTAGCTGATCTGGCGAAGCTGAATGTCTGGACGGGGCTTTTAAACGATATGCGGACAAGTTCTTGGTGGGAAACCACAGGCGACAGCCCATTATGAATGCCAGTCAGAGTGTGACAACACTTAAGCATTTTAACAGCAAAGAAATACATGTTAAAATGCATCATATATGAGGAATGTAGTAAAAGTCAGATTATATCCAACACCAGAGCAACAACTTTCATTGGCAAGAGCTTTTGGAAGCTGTAGGTTTATTTGGAATTATTGTCTTGCTGAGAATAATCGTATCTACAAAGAAACTGGTAAAGGCATCTCTGCTATTACTATGAAAAAATGGCTACCTCGGCTGAAAAAACAAGAAGAAACCAAGTGGCTAAAAGAAACTTACTCTCAGTGTCTTCAATCTTCTGTAATCAACCTTGGCATAGCTTACAAAAACTTTTTTGAAAAAAGAGGTGGTTATCCTCGTTTCAAAAGTAAGTACGGAAAACAATGTTTACAGTACCCACAAAACGTTAAAGTAAGTGATATTGGTCTCAATTTTCCTAAGATTGGAGAGATTAAAGCTAATTTACATCGCTTATTTGATGGTGAACTTAAGACAGTTACAGTAAGTAAAACCAAAACTAATAAATACTATGCTTCGTTGTTATTTGATGACGGTTTACCCGAACCAAAATCGAACAGTAAGGGCAAAGTAATAGGTATCGATCTGGGTATCTCTAATTACTGTACAACCAGTGATGGAAGTATATACGATAATCCACGCCATCTCAAAAAGCACGAACATAACTTAAAGCGAAAACAACAGAAGTTATCTAAAAAACAAAAAGGCTCTAATTCTAGAAATAAAGCCAGAAGACTGGTAGCTGTGGCGCACGAAAAAATTAGTAACGCTCGCCAAGATTTTCTTCATAAATTGTCTAGAAAACTAGTTGACAATAATCAAGTCATAGTTTGTGAGAATTTAAACATTAAAGGACTCGTTCGCAATCACAAGCTGGCAAAAGCAATAAGTGACTGTGGCTGGGGAATGTTTCTCAACTTTCTGGAATACAAGTGTAAAAAACAAGGAAAAGTTTTTCTTCAAATAGATCGATTTTTCCCTAGCTCTAAGACTTGTAATCACTGCCTGAATGTAGTTGATAGTCTGCCTCTTGATCTCCGTAGCTGGGATTGTCCAAGTTGCCTTACCAAAGGCATTGATCGTGATATTAACGCAGCCAAAAATTGCAGAGATGAAGGTATTAGAATATTGTCTTGTGGGACGCGAGACACTGCCAATGGAGGCAATGTAAGACAATGCAGAGGGCGTAAGTCAACTGTCGTTGCTGTTGCCGATGAATTTGGAAGCCAATACTCTACCCAATAGGCTGAGTGTCTGGTAGTTCACAACATTCTTAGCTGTATCTTGGCACGAGCAGGGGTTTTACCATGAGCAATAATTTACATGATTTGGTTTGGCAACAGAATAGCAGTCAGTCCGATAATGGAGATAATCTCAAAGCGATCGCTGCCTGGTGGTCGGCACTAGCAGAAAAAGAAGTAACTTGGCAACAGCGATTAATACCGACTAGTGGTAATTTAGACGAGCTTGACTGGCAACCACAAAAATTTGATGAGCAGTTGGTTTTGTCAACACCCCAGGTGAGAGGAATTACTCTTTATTGGCGCAATAGCAAAGCTACGGATGAGCGCAATATTACTCCTAGCAAGCTGCATTTAAACACAACTAAACAAAGGCTCTATGTCTTTCCTCAATCCCAATCACAAGTAGTAATTAGCGTTGGCCTACCAGTAACGATTTATCAGAAACTTAACTTACTAAACCCGCAGCTAGCAGCCACCATCAAAAATGGTCAAGGAATTATCTTGTTGCGAGACGAAACGGCAAAATTAGAGGTTAAAGTAACTTTGAGTCAAGCACAAATTAATCAATTACTCGCTCAACTCAAAATCGCTGACAATTAAGCCAATAAATGAAGCCAATTATGAATAAATTTTGGGATCGAGTTTTAGAATTCTGTATCCAGACTACCGAAACCATTAGCGATCGCCTGATGCAAGACTTCGGCAAAATCCAAGCCCTCGAAAAAGAAGATGGTAGCTTAGTTACCCAGGCGGATAATTGGTCAGATGAGCAAATCCGTGAGGCGATCGCTAAAACCTTCCCCGAACACGGCGTTTTAACCGAGGAAACAATCCACATTTTTCCTGATCATGATTGGTGCTGGATTATCGATCCCATTGATGGGACAACTAACTTTGCCCGTGGTGTTCCCCTGTGGTCAATTTCTTTAGGACTACTTTACCAAGGGACTCCCGTATTTGGCTTTGTTTATCTTCCTCCCCTCAAACAGACATTTCATGGTTATTGGTACGGTGACTCAGGATTATCAGGTTACACGGGAGCATATCTCAACCATCAGCCAATTCACACTAGTAGCGAAGATCCCAGCGGTACCCAACTATTTAACCTCTGCGCCCGCAGTACATCTATCTTTCTCCAGCCCTTTCCCTGCAAAGTAAGAATGCTTGGTGTTGCCAGCTATAACTTATTGTTAGTCGCCGCAGGCATCGCCGTGGGCGGAGTAGAAGCCACTCCCAAGATTTGGGATATAGCTGCGGCATGGGTCATAGTCAAAGCCGCAGGAGGAGAATTTGTCTTTATTGATGATCAGTTTGAGTTCCCTCTACAGCCTGGTCAAGACTATGGCAAAGTCTCTATTCCCAGCCTGGGGTTATGTCGGGGTGAACTAATTTCAAAATTCAAGCCATTGGTAGAGTGTGTTTTGCCCAAAAGTATAAGCCATAAGCTAAGTACCTAAACAAAATTAATTACACACTTGACTTGCTCTTTCCCCTTTCCCCTTTCCCCTTTCCCCTTTCCCTTTTCCCTTTTCCCGATCTCAACTCGGTAAATAATTTTGCATGACTCTTCATAAGCCATAAGCTCTTCTGTGGAATTAATCTCTAGTCATTCCTGAATTAAACTCATTAAATGAACGACGTTTTAAAACCGTAGATTCTGAGCGAGGCAGCAGATCGAAGACTTTACGCAGTACATCGTCCATTTCTTCATAGGGTACCTGTCCTTTGCCGTCGTAGACTATTTTACCCTTTTGATCGAGGATTACGATTTGTGGCACTACTCCGCTGTAATAGTAAGCAGGTTCCTGGGGAGTGTATTGATCTTTATCAATAAAAGCATCGATGCTTACAGGAATAATACTAGCTGCACGACCATAAAATTCCTGGAGACGAGTAACTTCAATGGAAAACTGTTTGCAGTCACTACTGTCGTCTACACAAAATACTAAAATTGCTGGTTTTTCTCGCTTTAGGGAGGTGGGCAAATCCATTCGAGGAGGAACAAGAGAGCCATTACCACCAAAGAGAACATAGACACTTCCCTCATAGCGATCGTCGTTAATCGTTGCGGAGGCTGGGGTAGTCCAAATAGTAAAACTGGCGATTAACACCAATAAGGAGAGAGCTAACTGACTCCCAGATATTTTTAGCAGGTGAATCAGATCTTTAGGTAGTTTAGATAAGCCGATTAAAGTCATTCTGAAAATAAATTTATGTTAAAAAATAAGCTCTAAGCAAAGATCAATTTGCTCCAGTTCCCAGTCTATCTTTCTTTGGGTGATCAAAATTTCAGTGTAGAGAAAAAAGAAGCACCAAGATGACAGAAGAATTAATTATCGTCGAACAGATTAAATACAACAGCCAGGAATTCCAACAGGCTTGTCAACTGAGATACCAACTGTTTTATGCCGAACATGGCTTATCTTGGGATGTAGTCCGAGATGAACGTCAAGCAAACTATTTTCATGGTGCGATCTTAAAGCAAAATTTATTGGTGGCATACGGTCAATTAGTTCCTCAATCCAACGATATTTATCAAATCTGTCAGATGGTAGTAAAACCTGGTTACCAAGGACAAAATTATGGCAGCAGAATACTTTACTTTTTAATTGAGAAAGCACAACAAGAAAGAGCTATTTCCTTCCAGGAACGCTCCGTGATCGCCGTGACTCTCAATGCTCGATTAAGTGCGGTTGGCTTCTACCAAAAATTTGGCTTCCAAACCCAAGGAGAACAATTCCCCTCACGCACCACAGGAATTCCCCACATCACCATGAACCAAACCATAACTGCTGTTCCGAAGCTTAAGTAAAAACTATATTTAAGGGCTTAGGGGCTTAGGGGCTTAGGGGCTTAGGGAAAGTTAAGTTGCTCCCCAACTCCCCAACTCCCCAACTTCCCAACTTCCCAACTCCCCAACTTCCCAACGTAACTTCAGCTTACAATTCAATCTGGCAACTTGTACTGGGCAACAATTTTTTTCGCATATTCAGGAACGTGCTGCTCTAATTTTTGGGGATAGTTGCGTTTTAAATTGAGATAGTTGCGGGTAAAGTGAGAATCAATGGAAAACCTGGCATATTCTAGTCCTTTAGGGCCAATTTGTTCGATTACCACCCCCATTAATTTAGCAGCCCACATCGGCAAAGTTACCCCTTTGTCATAAGCAGGAATACTTTGCTGTACTGCCTGATGGCGATCGCCTTGGGACATGACTGGTTGAGTATCTAGTTGACCCTTGACGAGATCTAACATTTCTTTGCCGGTGTCATTGCGCACCACAATCCATTGCCAGCCAAAAGGCGCGCCCATATAGCCCACCACTAAATCAGCCAGAGAATTAACATAATCAAAGCAGCTCATACAGGAAGGAGCAAAGACATCCTTAAGCTGATTGGTTTTCAACCCAAAAAACGGAACTTTCTCAATGGAACCATCTTCATGCTTGAAGTGAATCCGAAAATCCTGCATAAATTCATAATGGACAACGGTTTCAGGCGACCTACTTGTAGTATCGAGAAACTTTTGCAGACCTGCCCGACTCACGTTATCCACACAGGGAGTACCCAAGATATAAAGCTTTTCTAACCCTAGTTCTTGCTCCACCGCCCGCAAAGCTTGAATTTGACAACCCACTCCAATTACCAACAGACGTTTCAAACCTGACTGCTCAATCTGTTCTAGGACATTGAGATTTGGGGAAAGGGTGGGCTTATTCACTTTTGCCGCCAAGACTTCGGCGGGGGTTCTGGCAATGACAGGAAAAGGTTGAAAGCGATCTTCAGCAGTGTTTTGTACACAGACCACTCCTTCCACTAAACCCTGTTCCAACATCTCGCAGGCGATCGCACTGACAATTCCCGTCCACTGTGCTCCCTCAATGGGCTGCTGTTTTCGCGCCGCCATCATTTCTTGACTAACCCCAAAATAAAGGTCGTCTTCGTTTTCTAGGTCTCGACTGCGCCCATGAGCTACTGTTTCTAGTTCAGCAATTTGCTGATGCAGAAAAGCACAGGCATCTTTAACATAATGAACATAGTAGGTATCACAAAGTCCACACTCGCTACAGAGTTCCTTCGCCGGACGGCGACTACCAGGTTTTAATGCTTTGGCTTTTTGATGGGGAGAAACAGTCATAGAGAAAGAAAATATTTACTCTTGTAATAACTGTCAGATTAAAACAATAGAGATTGGTAGTACAAGTGTTGCAAGATTTTGTAATGGAACTTGATGCTGCGAACAATTTGGAAGTAGGAAAGGGCAGAGCGATCGCCCTACTGAAATGACAGTTATAATAAATAAGTAACTACGGTTGTATCTACCTAATTAAAAATGAAGCTGAAAATTCGCAAGATTGGCAATTCCCTGGGGGCGAGTATTCCCAAAGAAATTTTAGAGCAGATGAATGTAGGAGAAGGGGACAGTTTGTATGTGACACAAACCGCTGATGGGATAAAATTGACCCCTTACGATCCAGAATTTGAGTTAGCAATGGAAGCAGCGAAAAATATTACTAATCGCTATCGTAATGCCCTGAAAGAATTGGCAAAATGAGCCGAATCAAATTTATTACCCTTGCTCAGGCTAAAGCAATTCACGATTTCTACTTGTCATAAAAAACTGTTTTGAACTCCAAGAGATCGCTCTCTGGACTATAAAGAGTATAAATAGCATTTCCTGGTTCTCTCCCCACATTTCCCACACCAATAATTTTTCTTGTAGATGCAGTAATGGTTTGAACGGGTTGCTGATTATCTAAAGTCATGACCGAACTATTAACCGAACCCCCTTGTAGTTGATATTCAAATACTTGACCCGAACGACCACAAAAGAGATGATTAGCCTGCACTCTTTGTAAGCGGTCTAACATTTCCCAGGGTTGAGTTTCAGGGGTTAATTCATCACTAACGCCAACAGTACTTCCATGAATTAACAAACAATCCAATTCAAAAAAACCAAAATGACAATTTCGTAGCCATTGTACAGTTTCGCGAGATACCGAATCCCAGAGGAGTTTAGCTGTTTCTTTGCCAAAGCGATCGATTAATTCTGTTGGTTCTGCTGTCGAACCTAAACCATGTAAAGCAAAACATTGTTCTTCCCACCAGCCAACACATACTTGGGGTTCTAATTCTCCAGGTAAAGGGTTTTGAATGCTTTTAATTACTTTTTCGCTATCTGGATTAGCTGCTACCAAGTCACCCAAGATATATAATTCCTCTACAGTAACTCTTTGGCATTTGATATCGGCTAACACTGCCTCGTAAGCCACTATATTCCCTTCAATTCCGCTTAAGATTGCCCACATTAGTCTAAATTTAGATTTAAATATTGAAATTATTAACGTTCGCAAACATGAGTCGGATCATCGGCTTTTTCAGCAAATTCTAAACCTCTAGCCAAACGCCAAGCGAAAATCGGCGGCAAACCAGCATCTAGAATCGCAGCACAGGTTTTTTGATAGTCATACTCCACTTCACGTAAGCTTACCGCTTCTGTCTCAGTGTCATAAACCACATAGGTGGCATTCGGACGACCATGACGAGGTTCACCTACCGAACCAACATTGATAATTTTCTTGACAGGGGTATTAAAACTGATGGCAGGTTGTTCATCACTATGAGGCTGATTAACTTTGACTTGTAAATGACCAGAATCTAAAGTGCGAACATCTTTTCTAAGGTTTCCTGTAGGTTTAAATCTACTCAAAATCACTTCTTGAATTTCTCTATAAGCCACTTCGAGTTCGATTAAATTTCGAGGATTTTCAAGCAATTGAGGAGTAATTTTGATGTCTTTTCGCTCCGAAACAATTGAGGTAAATCTTATTACATCTCCTACTTTTGCAGGAATTTTAAATTCTCCAGTATAAGAAGTAAGATAAGTTCTTTGTTCATTAAGATTGGTAACGTAAATCTGGTTGAGATAGAAAGAAGATTTATCTCGCATGAAAAGAGTTCCAGAAAAAGTTTGAGCGCTTATTGTAGTTAAAAACAGTAAACAGCTTA
>JBJOPG010000181.1:0-13396 GCA_046050865.1 Cyanobacteriota bacterium | reverse complement strand
CGCCATCTAAATTGCCATTCATACTGAGCAGCTTGAACTTCCCCTTCAATTTTGCCCATGGAAATTGATTGTTGAGTAATACGGACATGGGCGACTGTTTCTGATAGATAACTACGATTCACAATTTATGACAAGTAAGTTTATTCAGTAAGGAGGATCGGCTTTTATTAAATAATATAGCGACTCTAGAATTGACGAATCAATCTAACTATGGTGGATCATAATTGGGCTAATCTTTTTCGTGAAACTAAAACCAAAATTCAACAAATAAGACACACTATAAATTAGGGGTCAAGAAAAAAGAGTTAAGAGTAATTTATCAAGAGGTATTCTAAGTTGTCAAAAGAAGAAGAAGAAGGCGATTGGGCGAAGCCCAGGGACGCGCCTCTAGGCGCTAATGCTAAAGCATACCGCTTCGCATATCCTTTAGGGCTCCGCGATCGCTTAGAACTAGAAGAGGCACTAATGGGCTTTGAGGAGATTACCGCCGAGCTAAATTATCGACAGGCGCAAACTTCTCTGCGGAGTTTAATCAGCAATATTGACCTAACTGCCGAAGAACAAGCAGGTTTGGAATCGGAGATCGATCGCCTAACCCAGATGTTGGATAAATTGGAGCAGTCAGTAGTGCAGATTGCCGCTTTTGGGATGGTCGGGCGAGGTAAGTCTTCTTTACTCAATGCTTTAGTGGGGCAAGATATTTTTCCGACCGGGGCGCTGCATGGTGTGACTCGCACCATCGACCAGGCTAACTGGAAAATAACCCCTGAACAAATTGCCAACACTGCTGAAAATCTCCAACGGCTGACGATTACTGGCAAGGGAGGGGAAATTCAACTTTTAGATACCCCAGGCATTGACGAGGTTAATGGGGAAGCGAGGGAAGCTTTAGCCTGTGATTTGGCTCAAAGAGTGGATCTGATTTTGTTTATTGTTTCAGGGGACATTACTCAGGTTGAACATCGTGCTTTATCTAAACTGCGAGAAGCGGGAAAACCGATGTTGTTGGTGTTTAACAAGATCGACCAATATCCTGAAGCCGATCGCCTAGCTATCTATCATAAAATTAAAGAAGAACGAGTCCGAGAATTGATTTCTCCTGAGGAAATTATCATGGTGGCGGCTTCCCCTGTTGAAGTTCGAGGGGTGAAAGATCCATCAGGTAAGCTCAAAGTAGAAAGAGTCAGGGGGGAGGCTCAAGTGGAAACCCTCAAGCTAAAAATCTTAGAATTACTAGACCGTGAAGGGAAATCCCTGGTAGCACTCAATAGTATGCTCTTTGCCGATGTGGTCAATGAACAGCTAGTACAGCGTAAGTTGGCGATTCGCGATCGCGCTGCCAATGGATTAATTAATCAGGGTATGCTCCTCAAAGCGATGACGGTGGCGTTGAATCCAGTAACGGCGATCGATCTGTTTTCTGGAGCAATCATTGATGTGGGGATTATCCTTTCCCTGTCTCGTCTATATGGTCTTAACATGACCCAATCTGGCGCAGTACAGCTCTTAAAAAATATTGCTCTAAGTATGGGGGGCATTAGTGCTAGCGAATTAATCGCCACTTTGGGTTTAAGCTCCGTTAAAGGACTTTTGGGCTTAACCATTCCCGCTACAGGGGGTTTGTCTCTCGCACCTTATTTATCAGTGGCGATCGCCCAAGGAGGAGTGGCAGGGGTATCCTCCTATGCCATTGGGCAAGTAACTAAAACCTACCTAGCTAACGGGGCATCCTGGGGAGAAGAAAGCCCGAAAGCGGTGGTACAGAAAATTCTCGATTCCCTCGACGAAAAATCGATCCTGAACCGCCTCAAATCCGAACTCCGCGCCAAACTAACCAACTAATATGAAATCTACAAATGTTTGCTACAAATGGGGGACTTGGGGACTTGGGGATTATCCATCTGTAATTGTTACTTAATTTGTATTTCATATAACTAACTAAAAGCTAAAAGCTAAGAGCTAAAAGCTTTATTGGTAAAATAATCCTGATATCAACCATGAATTTGAGGCTATATGGTAACTAGACGAGTTGCAGACATTCTAAAAAATGGTCAACCAGATGAACCCGTAACCATCAAAGGTTGGGTACGCACAAAGAGAGAACTCAAGGGCTTTGCTTTTGTGGAAGTTAATGATGGCTCATCTTTAGCGGGTTTACAGGCGGTGATCGATGCCAATTTACCAGACTATACCAACCTCCTCAAACAACTTGCTACAGGGGCTGCCGTCGAAATTACGGGGATGCTAGTGGAATCTCCTGGCAAAGGACAGAAAATTGAAATAAAAGGAGACTCGGTAATTGTCTATGGGACTGCCGATCCTGAGACTTATCCCCTGCAAAAGAAACGCCACTCCTTTGAGTTTTTAAGGACTATTGGGCATTTGCGATCGCGCACTAACACTTTAGGGGCGGTATTTCGCGTCAGAAATGCCTGTGCTACGGCAATTCATCAGTTTTTTCAAGAAAAACATTTTCTTTGGATTCATAGCCCGATTATTACCACTAGTGATTGTGAAGGGGCAGGGGAATTATTTACCGTCACTAACTTTGACCTCAACCAGCTACCGAAAAACGAGCAAGGGGAAGTAGATTACAGTCAAGACTTTTTTGGTAAACCAGCCTACCTGACAGTTAGTGGACAGCTACAGGCAGAAGTAATGGCGATGGCGTTTCAGAATGTTTATACTTTTGGCCCCACTTTTCGCGCAGAAAATTCCAATACTTCCCGTCACTTGGCAGAATTTTGGATGGTGGAACCTGAGATGGCATTTTGCGACCTGGAAGGAGATCAAAACCTAGCGGAAGAATTTCTGAAATTTATTTTTAAGTATGTCTTAGAACATTGTGCCGACGACTTGGAATTTTTTAATCAGTGGGTAGATAAATCCGTTTTGGCAAATGCCGATAATATTATCAACAACGAGTTTGAAAGGCTTACCTACACTAAAGCGGTGGAGTTATTAGAACGAGCCGAGCAGAAATTTGAATATCCTGTGGAGTGGGGTATCGATCTCCAGTCAGAACATGAGCGTTATCTGGCGGAAAAGCTCTTCAAAAAGCCTGTGATTTTGACTAATTATCCGAAAGATATTAAAGCCTTTTATATGCGCCTAGACGAAGGCGCGCAAACCGTTTCCGCCATGGATGTCCTTGCTCCTGGTATTGGTGAAATTATCGGTGGTTCCCAGAGAGAAGAACGTCTTGATGTGCTAGAAAGACGTATTCAGGAAATGAAGATCGAAGCTGGTGATATTTGGTGGTATCTCGATCTACGACGTTATGGCACAGTACCCCATGCAGGATTTGGTTTGGGCTTTGAAAGATTGGTGCAGTTTATGACTGGGATGACTAATATTCGTGATGTAATTCCTTTCCCCAGAACTCCGTTAAGTGCTGATTTTTAAGACCTCGTAGGGGCGATTCGCCCTAAAGGACTAGCTTTGCGTCGTGAATCGCCCCTACATCAATTACTTAAATTACTTATAACTCCGTTGGGTCAATTCCACATTGTCAAATTCCAACTTTTCTTGATGTAAAACAGGAGTTTGCTCATCTCCCTGATACTGCCAGGCTGCTACATAAGAATATTGCTCATCATTACGCTGGGCTTCTCCTTCTGGAGTTTGACATTCCTCGCGAAAATGTGCGCCACAGGATTCTTGCCGATCTAGAGCATCCCGCGCCATTAGTTCTCCCAACTCTAAGAAATCAGCCACTCTACCCGCAAATTCTAAATGCTTATTAAACGTATGCTGGTCTTGAGGAATGGTCACATTTTGCCAGTATTCCTGTCTTAATTCTGTTATTTGAGCGATCGCACTTTCTAACCCAGAGCGATCGCGGGACATGCCAACTTGATCCCAAAGAATTTTGCCTAGTTGACGATGAAACTCCGTAGCCGTCTTGTTGCCATTAATGCTTAACAGTTTATTAACTTTGGTATTGACCGTCGCTTCCGCTTCTTCAAAGGCAGGGTGAGTTAACTCTACAGGCGGCAACTCCGTCGTCGCAATATAGTTACCCAGAGTGTAGGGAATGACAAAATAGCCATCGGCTAATCCTTGCATCAAGGCGCTAGCCCCGAGTCGATTTGCTCCATGATCGGAGAAATTGGCTTCCCCTAAGACGTGTAAACCAGGAATGGTACTCATTAAGTTATAGTCAACCCATAAGCCCCCCATGATGTAGTGGACAGCGGGATAGATACGCATCGGCTCTTCGTAGGGATTCTTTGCCTAATTTGGCGATCGCATCGCGAAAATCTAAATAGACCGCTAATCCAGTTTCTCCTACCCCACGACCTTCATCGGTCACTTGTTTAGCATTGCGGGAAGCTACATCCCGGGGAACCAGATTACCAAAACTAGGATAGCGAGTTTCTAGATAATAATCTCTTTCTGCTTCGGGAATTTGACTAGGATGACGCTGATCTCCTGGAATTTTTGGCACCCAAACCCGCCCATCATTGCGCAGACCTTCGCTCATCAGGGTTAGTTTGGACTGATATTCTCCCGATACAGGAATACAGGTAGGATGAATTTGGGTATAGCAAGGGTTAGCAAATAAAGCCCCTCGCTTATAACAGCGCCAAGCGGCAGTGACGTTGGAGTTACGGGCATTAGTGGAAAGATAATAGACATTGCTATAGCCCCCAGTACAAAGCAGTACAGCATCTCCTGCATAGCGTTCGATTTCTCCCGTAATTAGGTTACGCACAATAATGCCCCTAGCTTTGCCGTCCACCAGCACTAAGTCCAGCATTTCTCGCCGAGGAAACATGGTGATTTTTCCTTCAGCGATCTGGCGAGACATGGCGCTATAAGCCCCTAGTAATAACTGTTGTCCTGTCTGTCCTTGAGCATAAAAAGTACGGGATACCTGCGCCCCACCAAAGGAACGATTAGCTAACAGTCCGCCATATTCCCTGGCAAAGGGGACTCCCTGTGCCACACATTGATCGATGATCTGGTTACTAATCTGGGCTAAACGATGTACATTAGCCTCCCGAGAACGGTAGTCACCCCCCTTAATGGTGTCGTAAAATAACCGCCAGACTGTATCCCCATCATTAGGATAGTTTTTCGCACCGTTAATGCCTCCTTGGGCGGCAATGCTATGGGCGCGACGGGGAGAATCTTGAATACAAAAGCTTTTGACGTTATAGCCTAATTCTGCCAGGGTAGCGGCTGCGGAAGCCCCTGCTAAACCAGTCCCGACAATTAAGATGGTGTGCTTTTTTTTGTTGGCAGGACTGACTAACTTGCAATGGTCTTTGTAGTAGTCCCATTTATCTTGTAGTCTACCAGCAGGAATTTTAGGATCGAGCATCTTTAACAGGATGAGGGGTAAAGGGTAAGGGGTAAGGGGTAAGGGGTAAGGGAGTAATGTGATAGTGAAAAAGTTTTACTCTGCTTTTTGTTTAATATATCAATATCGCGATTCGAGCATTAATTAAGCAAGTTGTAATAGATGGCTAAAGGTAAAGCGATAAAACCTACTGCAATCAAAATAGCCAAAATCAGGGCGATCGCATAAACTACTGGACTAATTTTTGAGTTGGGCAGACCAATGGATTGCCAATCACTCCAGATTTCAAAATGCAAATTCTAGCATAGCCAAAGGTTATCACTGCTTGGTATTGGCTTTTAAAATTCCTCTTCATCAAAGTTTTCCAGCAGCGTTTTTATAATGTCAAATTGGCTGAAATTATTATTTCCCCGCCAATGCTCTCTTGCTTCGATAGTTTTCATCCTCAGAGACATGGCTACAGATTCAATGCCAAATTCATAAAAGTCAGTTTCTATTTCTTCTATTTCAGGAAGTGTTTTCTTTTTCACCTTCTCAAAATAGTCAAAGGTTGCTTCCCGTCTTTCTTCTGGGTTTTCATATTGAGCTGCTATTTCCTCCAATTTTTCCATTTCATTTTTGGGATTAACGGCTTCACGCTGCTCGAAGAAAACTGTATGATGACGCTACATTTCTTCCTCAGTTAGGGAAGTGGGAAAGAATTTATTCACAACTTTAATTTTTATTACCTTTGCCAATCGGCGATTAATTTTCTGGTCAAAAAAGCTGATAGCTGCAATTACTCGTTCCAAAGAACAAACATCAAGTCGAAGTTCTGTGTCTCCTTCAAAGGTGAAATAACCTAAGACAACAGGACGATATTGTTTGGGAATATCTTGATAGGATTCAGTAAATTTGATGTTTTTAGCTTCTTCTTTATAAAGCCAAACCCAGCGATTTTGAGCTATATCATAGTCAATACAGCGCAGTCGTTTAAATCTTCCCAGAACAGCATTTTTCTGACCAACTTGGTAATAAATTCTGGCGGGCTGATAAGACTCATCTGTTATGGTGGTTAACTCAGGTTCAATAGGTTGTTGGAACAACTTTGATTCCTCAAACATTTTGATTCCCTCCCAAAAGATCTTGTTGGAATATTACCATGCACCCATCAGGCGAGAAAAGTCCGTAGGCAAAGGTTGAGATTCCTCTTAAATGAACTAATTAAGCTTTCTCACATCAAGTTTGTGTAATTGCTTGGAATAAAGTTTTCCCCAATTCCCTAATTCCCCATCTCCCAAAGTTTTCGGCAGATTTAAATAATCGCCTAGAAATTATTTTCTTTAGTCTATCAACATCAATTGAGCAAATTACAGTAAATCGCTACAGGTAGAGCGATAAAGCCTACTGCAATCAAGATGGCAAAAATCAGCGCGATCGCATAAACTACAGGACTAATTTTTGAGTTAAGCAGACCAACCGATTGCCAAGCACTCCAGATCCCATGACGCAGATGAACAGCCAACATGATCATCACTGCGGTATAACCAAAAGCATAAGCTGGATTCTTAAACTTCTCGATCACCAAGCTCGATAAATCTCGCATTTCTACGCCATTAATCACCGTAGAGTAATAGGTGCCAAATTTAAAAGTCCCTAAATGTAAGACTAGAAATACCAATAGCACCATCCCCGTCAGCAACATACTGCGAGAACTCAAGGATTGTTTACTCGGTGCGCCAACACTTTTGAGCTGAGTATAATTCACTGGTCGGGCTTTCAGGGTATTGAGGCGAATGGTGATGCCAATTACTGCGTGCAAGATGGCGATCGCCAATAAACTAAATTCAATTAGATAGAGCAATATGCCCAAGCTATCAATAACATGAGCTAGCTGATTGTAGGCAGTGCTGCCTGTAAATAGGGTTAGATTGCCCACCATATGAACTAGGACAAATAAAGATAAGCCAAGTCCCGTAATCCCTGTGATGATTTTCTTGCCAACAGGAGAAGTGTAAAAGTTAATTAGTTTTGGGCGATCGCCACTGATAGTCATGAAGTTTTACTTTAAAGACTCAATAAAAACTAAATCTTATTGTATTGCCAAATAAAAGAGGACACGGTTTTTGATGCCCTCTTGAATTAAATTATGAGTGGGAATTAATCAACTCAAAGCTTATAGCTTATAGCTTATAGCTTAAACAGAAGTCAGAGTTTTCGATTCTGTTGCCCCTGCTTCTGGGCTATCGACTTCAGAAGGGGGGACTACCTGCCAGAATTGACCAAGGTAATTATCCCAATCTTGTAAGATTGCCTGACCTTTAGCACTACCAGTTTTCGCCACGTGCTGTTGGATCATTTCCTGCAATTGTTTTACTCCTGCTTCTGATGTCACTCGCTGGATCTTGACGATTTCAGGGTTGATTTTACTGGGAAAACTATTGTTTTCATCGAGGAAATAGCCTAAACCCCCTGTCATCCCAGCCCCGACGTTACGACCAACTTCACCCAAGACCACAACTACACCACCAGTCATGTATTCACAACAATGATCTCCTGCGCCTTCGATTACTGCTTGGGCGAGGGAGTTACGGACGGCAAATCTTTCTCCTGCCCGTCCATTGGCATACAGTGCGCCACCAGTTGCCCCATAAAGACAAGTGTTGCCAATAATGACGTTGCTGGCTGCATCATAGGTAGATTTGTGATGGGGGGCAATGATAATCTCGCCACCGTGCATCCCTTTGCCCACATAATCGTTAGCTTCTCCCGCAATAATCAGCTTCATTCCAGGCAGGTTGAACGCGCCAAAGCTTTGTCCAGCAGAGCCTTTAAAAATCAGCGTGATTTCCCCAGCAAAGCCACTGTTCCCATATTGTGAGGCGATCGCTCCTGAGATTCGACCCCCGACACTACGGTCAGTGTTAAGAATAACTAGGTCTTTGGCGACTTTTCCTTGATAGGCGATCGCTTCTTGAATTGCCGCATCTGCCAGGATCTGATCGTCTAATCCTGGCTCATTGGTGTGGACATCGCCGTGGTCTAACCAGCTTCGCTCGGATTTGACACTAGGTAAGTTAATCAGACAACTGACATCTAAACCCTTAGTTTTAGCAATGGTCATCTCTGAGTTAGGGGTTAATAGGTCTGTCCGTCCAATAATTTCATCCAGACTGCCATAGCCTAATTTAGCCAGCAGCGATCGCACTTCCTCCGCCACGAAGTAGAAGAAATTAACCACATTTTCGGGAATCCCTTTAAAGCGATCCCTCAAGTGCTGCTGTTGGGTCGCCACCCCGACTGGACAAGTATTCATATGACAAACCCTTGCCATAATACAACCTTCGGCAATCATGGCAATGGAACCAAAGCCATATTCTTCTGCTCCCATCAAGGCAGCCATCACTACGTCCCAACCAGTTTTTAAACCACCATCAGCTCGGAGTAAGACGCGATCGCGCAATTGATTTTGCAACAGCACTCGGTGTACTTCCGTTAGTCCCAATTCCCAAGGTACTCCTGCGTGTTTAATGGAACTGAGGGGTGATGCTCCTGTTCCCCCATCATGACCCGAAATTTGAATCACATCGGCATTGGCTTTGGCTACCCCCGCCGCGATCGTCCCGATGCCAATTTCTGCCACTAGCTTGACGGACACTTTGGCTTGAGGATTTATTTGATGGAGATCAAAGATTAATTGAGCCAAATCTTCAATGGAATAGATATCGTGATGGGGTGGCGGAGAAATCAAGGTCACTCCTGGTTTCGAGCGTCGCAGGGAAGCAATATAAGGACTGACCTTTTTGCCGGGAAGTTGCCCCCCTTCTCCCGGTTTTGCCCCTTGAGCCAGCTTGATTTCTAGCTGTTGGGCACTCATTAAGTATTCTGGAGTGACACCAAAACGCCCTGATGCTACTTGTTTGATGGCTGAACTTGCCGTGTCCCCATTGAGTAAGCCATTGAGGTGAGGCAAGGTGGGGGATTTTCCATCAGCTCCCACATCGTCTAGCACTTTAAAGCGGATAGTGTCTTCTCCCCCTTCTCCCGAGTTAGACTTGCCACCAATCCGATTCATGGCGATCGCCAGGGTTTCATGGGCTTCACGGGAGAGAGAACCCAAGGACATCCCCCCAGTACAAAAGCGGGCAAAGATACTTTCCACCGATTCCACTTCAGCTAGGGAAATAGACGGGCGATCGCTTTGGAAATCCAATAAATCCCGTAGTGCCGTTGCTGGTCTACCCTGGAGATGCTGTTTATAAAGTTCGTAATGGTCGTAATCTTTGCTGGCTACTGCCTGGTGTAAAGCTTTGGACATTTCGGGGGAGTTCATGTGATACTCGCCACCTTTTTTATACTTAACAAAGCCGTAATTTTCTAGTTTCTTCTCCAACAGTTCAGGAAAAGCTTTGTGATGGAAGGCAATTACTTCTTGAGCTAATTCTGCCACCGTTAACCCCCCTAAACGGGAGGTGGTGCCTGCAAAAGCCAGGTTCACTAAATCCATACCTAGACCTAACGCTTCAAAGATCTGCGCTCCATGATAGGAGGACAGCAGAGAAATTCCCATTTTCGAGAGAATCTTGAGTATTCCTGCTTCAATTGACTGACGATAGTTTTGCTGGGCTTGTTCCAGGCTAACAGCCCCAACGCGCCCATTCTCCATCAATTTTTGCGTTTTGGGATTTTGCCACCACTGGCGGACACTTTCTAAAGTCAAGTAAGGACATACCGCCGAAGCACCATAACCAATCAGACAGGCAAAATGATGGGTACTCCAACATTGGGCAGTATCCACCACCAGAGAAGTTCGCAACCGCAGCCCCTGATTAATCAGATGATGGTGTACCGCCCCTACTGCTAACAGTGGCGGAATATAGCTGTACTCAGTGCTAATACTGGTGGCAACGGGGCGATCGCTCAACACAATAATTTCTACTCCTGCTTTGACCGCAGCAGTGGCAATTTCGCATAATTTAGCAACTGCCTCTTTTAGACCATCAGGGCCAGTAGCAATCTGATAGAGAGTGGAGATAGTTTGGGTTTTAAATTCAGTAGACTTGATAGCTGCCAATTCTTCACTATTCAAAACGGGGGATTCTAATTTTAGTAATTTAGCGTCTTCCGCCTTTAGATTGAGAATATTGCCTTTCGCCCCCAGTTGCATCGACAAAGACATCACTAAGCTTTCCCGCAGGGGATCGATCGCCGGGTTAGTAACCTGAGCAAATCTTTGCTTAAAGTAGTCATAGAGCAGTCTTGGCTTATCGGACAACACTGCTAAGGGAATATCATCCCCCATACAGAAGGTTGGCTCTTTCCCATCGATCGCCATGGATTGAATAATCAACTCAACATCTTCAGCGGTGAAACCAAAGGCAGTTTGATAACTTAACAATTGTTCTGGAGTTAATAAGTTTTCCGTGGCAAATTTTTGGTTGGAAATATTGCGACGATGCTGCTTGATCCACTCTCCATAGGGATTTGCCTGAGCAACCCGCTGCTTAACTTCCCAATTACGCAAGATTTCCTTCGTTTGTAGATCAACGACGATGGTTTGCCCAGGGCCAAGGCGACCTTTTTCGACGATCTCCTCATCAGGTAGTTCCACCACCCCTGTTTCTGATCCCACCACCACATAGCCATCTTTAGTAATGGTGTAGCGAGCAGGACGCAGACCATTGCGATCCAAGGTTGCCCCTACGGTTTTGCCATCACTAAATACGAGGAGAGCAGGGCCATCCCAAGATTCCTGTTGTCCACTGTGATATTCATAAAAGTCCACAATTTCAGGATACTTTGCCAAGGAAGGTTGATTTTGATAGGCTTCGGGTACTAAAATCATCGCGGCTTCGGTAACGCTGCGTCCCGTCCGCACCAGCAACTCCATCACACTATCGAGATTATAGGAATCACTGTTATCGTTGTTCACAATGGGAGTCAGTCCCTCAATTTCCTCGTGAGTCCAGTCAGGCAAATTACCATTGCTATTGGCAATTAATTCCTTCTCGCGGTTAGACATCCAGTTGATGTTCCCCAGGAGGGTGTTAATTTCGCCGTTATGACCCAAAATCCGCATCGGCTGAGCAAAAGGCCATTTGGGCATCGTGTTAGTGCTGAAGCGACGATGATAGACAGCAAAGGTACTTTCATAATCTGGGTTAATCAGATCTTGATAAAATTCCCCTAAAACAGTCGAACGCACCATGCCTTTATAAACAATCGTCCGACAGGAGAAAGAACAAATATAAAAATCATCGGCGAGTTTTTTGCCGACTCGTGATCGCGCAATATATAATTTGCGTTCTAGGTCATCTCCCGTTAAACCATCAGGGGAACTAACCACAATTTGCTCGATGTGAGGCTGATTATCTCTGGCTTGTTGCCCTAATACTGCGGGCGCTACTGGCACTTCTCGCCAGCCCAATACCTGTAAGGCTTCGCCGGTCAAGATCTTTTCGATAAAATCCTTTGATTCAACTATCTGTTCCGCAGCTTGGGGTAAAAACACCATCCCCACCCCCCAGGTCTCTGCTTCCGGCTGAGGCAAATTATTTTGAGCAAACCAGCTAGCAAAAATTTTGTCTGGCAAGGCAGTCATAATCCCTGCACCGTCTCCCGAATCGCGATCGGCACTGCATCCTCCCCGATGCTCCATACATCCCAAGGCTTTTAAAGCCTCTCTCACAATTTTATTACTCTGACGACCATCTTGATAGGCAATAAAACCTACTCCACAAGCATCTCTCTCCTCCACTAACCATTTTTGACCCTGAAAAGGCGTGGTAGCAAAATTTTGCTGAGATATAGATATATCAGATCCATTCTTGTCGCTATTTAGGAAGTTCATTTCTTGCTCGCTCATACAGATGTAATAATTTTTTTCGAGATAACCTTTTGCCAAATGGGTGCTATTTAAAATTTTTCGGTGCTAAACCTAAGGACTCCTCAAGAACCTTTCAAAGCCACTCTTTTTGATCGACTTGAATTTTAGATTACTCATGGGGGCGACAAAGCATCGGTATATCAGTATACAACCAGCACTAACATGGTTTGTAGTGATATATACGTTAAAAGTAGACCTAAAAACACCTCAAATAAAAAAAGGTAGTGGGCATTGAATCGAGACAAGCAGCTACTATTTTAGGATTTGAAAGCTTCCAAAAATAAATATACAAAAATCTAAAATGATTATCTAGCAAATAAGCTGATCAATATGTTAGGGCTAGAGCCGTCTAAATAGTTAATTTCGACCAAAAATTAAATCTGTTTAATTAATAACCTTGCAGATCCGATCTCGAATATCTGTGATAAATGCTGGAAATTTGCGTCTCGATTTATAGCATATTATTGTAACCGAACTAACATCCAATAAAAAGCTAGTTCGATTACACTTTGAAGAATTAGGATTTTTAGCTTATTTTCTACTTAATATAAAGATTAGATGTGGATTCGTCCACCGTTAAAGCTTGATCTTCAATTTTGAGCCAATTGTTTGCTATCTTTTGAGTAAGTTGTCTCTTTGCCAGCGTGACAAGAGCAAAAGCTGATAGATATAAATTAAATTAAGTTCGTATATATATTTGTCATTACCAAGTCAAGTAATTATGCCTCAATCTACAAAAACAAAAACTAACTCTAACCTAACAGAAACAACCTTTACTCCTGCTGTTCAACCAGGGGTTGCTGCCACGGAGATTCGTCCTTGGGGTTCATTTACCACCCTAGAAGAAGGTGCGGGATATAAAATTAAGCGGATTGAAGTAAACCCTGGTCATCGCCTGAGCTTACAAATGCACCATCACCGTAGCGAGCATTGGATTGTAGTGTCGGGTACCGCTAAAGTTACCTGCGGCGAGCAAGAAATGATCTTGGGCAGCAATCAATCCACTTATGTTCCTCAATGCACCATCCATCGGTTAGAAAACCCTGGGGTGATTAATTTAGTACTCATTGAAGTCCAAAATGGTCAATATTTAGGAGAAGACGACATTATTCGCTTTAGCGATGACTATGCACGTAACTAGTTAAACTTAGTTAAATTTAGTTAGACATTGGTTCTGCTAGCTGAAGCCCGGATTTAAAGCCTGAATTACATAACTTTATATT
>JBJOPG010000180.1:0-9203 GCA_046050865.1 Cyanobacteriota bacterium | reverse complement strand
ACCATAGATAATCATGCAGATCATCATGGAGTGGTCATCTTAACCAGCGGCGATCCACTTTTTTTTGGCTTGGGCAGATTGTTGTTGGAGCGGTTTCAGGCGACAGAACTGGAATTTTATCCTCATTTAAGTTCCATCCAATTGGCTTTCAATCGTCTGAAGATTCCTTGGCAAGATGCCAAATTGGTTAGCGTTCATGGACGTGTTACGGATGAATTAACTAAGTTTTTACAACAGGGTCAAGATAAGATCGCTCTGCTGACGGATGGCAATAATCATCCTGGGGCGATCGCCCGTCTGTTTTTGGCTCTGGCATTACCTGTTAACTACAGTTTTTATGTCTGCGAAAATTTAGGCGCAGCAACGGAAAAGATTACGCATTTTGCCCCGGAAGCCATGGTTCAACTGAGTAAATTAGCCGCAACTGATTTTTCAGCTTTAAATGTTTTAATTCTGGTGCGGGAAGCCCAATCAGAAACCTTAAACCTGGATAATTTACCTTTGATTGGCTTGCCTGATAGTAGTTTTTTGAGCTTTAGCGATCGCCCTGGTTTAATTACCAAGAAAGAAATTCGTTTAGCCATTTTAGGAGAATTAGCCCTGCAACCATCCCAGGTAGTTTGGGATATCGGTGCAGGAACAGGTTCCGTCTCGATCGAAATCGCTCGCTTATGTGCCACATCCAAGATTTTGGCGATCGAAAAAACCACTATAGGTTCCACCCTAATTACCAAAAACAGCCTCAGATTTAAGGTGGATAATATTCAGAGTATCAATGGCAAAGCACCAGATGTACTAAAAGACTTACCCCCTGGCGATCGCATTTTTATTGGCGGCAGCGGCGGGAAGATCACCGATATTCTCCATGCCTGTAGTCACAAACTCAAGGACAAGGGCTTGATCGTTATGGCATTTGCGACCATTGAATATCAACTACGGGCAATTGATTGGTTGAGTAGTCATGATTGGCAATATCGACTTCTACAGCTCCAGATATCCCGTTCTACCCCCCTTAATCACTTAACTCGCTTAACCCCTCTTAATCCCGTGACGATTATTACTGCGGAGAAGTAAATTGACTTCACTGAAAATTTTGACTTAAGTATTATATCAAGTATGGATAATTACTTTAAATTAAGGTTATTCCCCAAATCCCCAAATCCCCAAATCCCCAAATCCCTAAATCCCTAAATCCCTAAATTCCCAAACCAAAATATTTAACTGTTAAACCGAACCTGATATTGGACTCCGAACAACATATTTCGTAATTCCCGCAGAGCTGATTTGTCTGGAAAGTTTTACAATCAAAAACAGATAATTAAAGCAATTACAGCCAGAACTTAATAATGCTACGCAAAATCGTAATTCTATTGATGTCGTTGTCGTTATGCTTGACTACGGTTAGTTGTGGAAGTTCTTCTACTACATCTACATCTATGCCAACGCAAACCCAACCATCTTTTAATAATAATAATGCTGCTGTGACGGAACCGATCGCTATCAGTGATGGTAAATATCCTGTGCAGCAAGCCACCTACGATGACGTAAGTGGTGAATACAACCTAATGCTTTTAAACACTCCTGCGGGAACACCACCGATGTTGCGGACAGCGCAATTACAAATGGCGCGGATCTCTGAGGAGGAAGCTACTAAGGGAGAGAAAACTTATCTTCAGGTGAAAAATCAGCAACCAGTGATGTACTTGACTGAAGATTTTAAGATCGAGTATGTCCATAACGTTACCGAAACTAGAGAAGATCCTCAGACTGGTCAAGCTGAGACGGTGGTAATTAGAAGAGAATCTAGCTTCTGGACTCCTTTTGCCGGAGCGATCGCAGGTCAGGCAGTTGCCAATATTCTCTTTAGACCTCACTACTATGTTCCGCCAATCTATTCTCCTGGTGTTGTGTTGACTGGTTATGGTGGTTATGGCACTAGTTATTCTCAAGCGGTTAACCGTTATCAAGAGCGATATAAGGCACCCCCCGCAGCGGTGAGAAATAGTCGCACTCTGAGAACCACAGGCTCTCTGCGAAACAGTGCTAGTAATAAAGCCCGTAGAACTCCAAACAATAGTAGCCGTTCTACAGGTTCTGGGGTTGGTTCTAGTACTCTCCGTACTTCAGGTAGAAGCTCCACCAAGCAACTCAAACGACCCAGTAGTTTTGGTAGTAGTGGCTCAAGAAGACCTAGTCGTAGTTTTGGCAGCAGTAGACGCAGAAGGTAATGTAATTTATTGGCGTTACACAATTCAAGGAAAAACTAGGGACTTAGGGGTTTAGGGATTTAGGGATTTAAAGTGATTTGTTATCCCCATCTCCCCATCTCCCCATCTCCCCATCTCCCCATCTCCCCATCTCCCAACCGACACAGTGAAGGCGATCGCCTTTTATTGATCGAAGATATTGGGAAAAAATTGTTTAACATCTCGAAAATATCATAAGGTGAGTAATGCCGATCATTTGAAGCAAGAGCAATCTATGAGCCGTCTAGCACTGTTAAGCGTTTCTGATAAAACGGGAATTGTGGAATTAGCCCGTCAACTAGTAGCCAATCAATTTGAAATTATTAGTAGTGGAGGTACCGCCAAAACTTTACAGGAGGCTGGTATCACCGTGATCAAAGTAAGTGACTACACAGGGTCACCAGAAATTTTAGGTGGGAGAGTGAAAACCCTTCATCCTCGGATTCACGGGGGCATCTTAGCTCGTCAGGATCTGCCGGAGGATCTATCAGAGTTGGAAGCTAATAATATTCGTCCCTTTGCTCTGGTGGTGGTCAATCTTTATCCTTTTGAACAAACTATTGCTCAACCTAACGTTACGGTGGCTGAAGCGATTGAAAAAATTGATATTGGCGGTCCAACGCTAATTCGAGCGGCAGCTAAAAATTATCAATATTTAACAGTCTTATGTAACCCTGCTCAGTACGAACCATATCTAACTGAATACGCCCAGTCCAATGGGTTAGTATCTCTGGAGTTTAGACAACGGATGGCGGGTTATGCCTTTGCCCATACCAATAGCTATGATCGGGCAATCTCAGCTTATTTTGCCCAACTTAATCAATCACCAGCTACGGACGATAATTTGGGCGACAACTATAGTATTTCTGGCACTAAAGTACAGTCTCTCCGTTACGGAGAAAATCCCCATCAGCCCGCAGCTTGGTATCAAACTGGGGCGGTTCCATCGGGATGGGCGGCAGCCCAAAAGCTCCAGGGCAAGGAGTTGAGCTATAACAATCTCGTGGACTTAGAAGCAGCGCGGCGCATCATTAGCGAATTTGACCCCAGGGAACCCGCAGCAGCGGTACTAAAGCATACTAATCCCTGTGGTGCAGCCCAGGGGAGTACTTTGGTAGAAGCGTATGAAAAGGCTTTTAATGCCGATAGTGTCTCGGCATTTGGGGGCATTGTGGCTTTAAATCAAACCATTGATGCTGCCACAGCGGAAGCTCTAACTAAAACCTTTCTCGAATGTGTCGTCGCTCCTGGATGTGATCCAGCGGCACAGGAGATTTTAACCGCTAAATCTAAACTAAGAATTTTGCTCTTACCTGATTTAGCTACAGGACAACCAGAAACCATTAAGGCGATCGCTGGAGGATTTTTGGTACAGGCTAGCGATGATCAAATTGAGCATCCTGATCATTGGCAAATAGTCACCACTAAACAACCAACTCCAGAACAAATTGCGGAAATGTTGTTTGCCCAAAAACTAGTGAAGCACGTTAAGTCTAATGCTATTTTGGTGAGTCGCGATCGCACTACCTTGGGGATTGGTGCTGGGCAAATGAATCGGGTGGGTTCTGTCAAAATTGCCCTGGAACAGGCAGGAACAAAGGCTCAAGGAGGAGTATTGGCTAGCGATGGTTTCTTCCCCTTTGATGACTCAGTACGGACAGCGGCAGCGGCAGGAATTGTCGCCATTATTCAACCAGGGGGTTCAATGCGGGATCAAGATTCCATTACTGCGGCTAATGAGTTGGGAATCGTCATGGTGTTAAGTGGTACGCGCCACTTTTTACATTAACTGACGTTACGCGCCCATTGAATTATGGAGATTGGGAAAAGGGAAAAGGGAAAAGGGAAGATTAAGCTAAATATATCAGCGAGATTAAATAGGATTAGGTTATTGGTTTATACTGGACTGTGTGATATCGAGGATACTAGATAATTAATATTAAAAGTAGAATCTCTCGTATTTAAGTTTAGACGTGAGTTCCCTAACTGGACAGCTATAATGAGAGACTCGACAGTTAGAGACCGATAGACCATAAACTAAAGGCGACTTTTTTGTAAGAGTATTCTTATGCGTCGGCTTTCGGGTGTGAATCTTCACGTTGTACCCTTGTGGTATACCCGAAACGCGACGCCAAAAAACGCGCCGTAATTCTTACCACCATAATTAAACAAGGAGGATGATTTTTAATGACCCAAGTGGTTGTTGGACAGAACGAAAACATAGAATCTGCACTACGTCGTTTTAAACGTCAAGTGTCCAAAGCAGGTATCTTTGCCGATATTAAACGTCGTCGTCACCACGAGACACCAATTGAAAAACGCAAGCGTAAAGCGATCGCCCGTCGTAAAAAACGTTACCGTTAAACTAATTAATACTTCTAACCAAGAAACAGGTCTTAAGTCAAGACCCTATAAAGCGATCGCACTTCTGAAACATCACAGTGGCGATCGCTTCTTGTTGATATACTTACAAATCACGTTATAAGTCACATTATAAATCGAGTTAGTTATCTAATAATTATCATTCAATGGTAGATTTAGTAGCTGTTAGCGACAGCCAAGCCCATATAGTTTGCGATCGCAACTTAACCATTGTGCAATTTTCGGCAGACGCAGCAAAGTATGCGATCCAAGAAATTACGCCAGGAGCGGATATTCTCACCTGTTTACCTGAGATGGTAGGTTTAGAAACAACTTGTGAAGAAATCCTGAAAGGGGAACAAGCTAGTTTTACCCTGGAAGCTATTCTCCGCCAACAGTCAGATGGGGAGCTATTGTATTTTAACCTGGTAATTCAAGAGATTGAACGATACATTGCAATTTTCCTAGAAGATGTCACCAAGTCTACTCTCCAGCAACAATTATCAGTACAGCGACTCAATGAACTTGAAATTACCCTCAGCAAACTACAAAGATTTGAATATTGCACTAACAAGATCATCGCTTCGATGCAGGATGTGCTACTAATCACTTCCCCCTCAGGAATTATCGAGCGGGTTAACAAGTCTACTACGGAATTATTCAAACAAAAACAATCAGATTTAATTAACCAGTCTATCGACGAGCTAATTACCGACCCTAGTTACAATCATCAGGGAATTTATCGCTCATTGTTGAGTTCGGAAGATGCGGTAAGTAAAATCGAGGTCTGTTTTACCAGCAAGCAATCCCAAACGATTCAGATTGAATTTGACTGTTTTATCGCTCCTACGGAAGTAAAAAACTTTTTCAACTGTGTCTATATTGGTCGAGATATTACAGCCAGGAAGCAAGCCGAAGCAGAAATTCGGAAATCCCTCGCCCGCGAAAAAGAACTAAGAGAACTTAAGTCAGGGTTTATTTCGATGGCGTCCCATGAATTCCGTAACCCCCTTAGCAGCATCTTATTATGTGTGCAGAATTTGCGAGAAAATCCTGCCGAAACCAATGATACCAACCGAGAATTCTATTTACAATCAATTCAGGATGCCGCTTTAACAATGAACTCATTATTAGAGGATGTTTTAATCTTGAGTAAAGCCGAATCAGACAAGCAAACTTTAAAGCGAGAATCCATCGATCTGCAAACTTTCTGTGCCACCATCATCCAAAAACTAGCCGCAATTTATAATGATAAAACAGTTTACTTTGATTATCAAATGACTAGCCCTAGGGCTAATTTAGATCAAACAACCCTAAGACATATTCTCAATAATTTACTCTCCAATGCCCTCAAGTATTCTCCTGCAAAGACGACAGTAGATTTAATTATTACTGAACAAATTGAACCCTCTGGGATTAAAACTGGGGTTAAAATCGAAGTTTGCGATCGCGGTATTGGCATTCCTCAAGAATCACAAAAGCATTTATTTGAATCATTTTACCGAGCAGGTAATGCAAGTGCTTTTCCTGGGACTGGTTTGGGGTTAGCGATTGTCAAAAAATCCGTAGATCTTTATCAAGGTTCGATTACTGTGGACAGTCGGGTTGGTCAGGGAACCAAAATTATCGTACAACTGCCAATAGTAAATACAATGTAAATCTATAAAGTAGGGGCGATTCGCGAATCGCCCCTACGAAGGCTGAGCGCTGAAAACCTGTAAAGGTAACATCAAGATACTATGGACGAAATTACTAGAGCAGAAATCCGTAAGAGATTAGGAAATATTTCTCAACTTCGCGAGCTTTTGCTTGGGGATCAAATTGATGAATATAATCAGCGACTAGATCAATATCATCAGCGTTTAGATATTTTAGAAACAAATTTACAAAACTTGCAGACAACGATGGAAACATGTATAGCGCAATCGGAGAAAAAACTCCTAGAACAGCTAGATGCAGTTGTGAGCATCTGGGAACAAAAAACTCAATATAATAATCTTGAAATTCACGAAACACAGCAAAAAATACAACAAGATTTTGAGTCTCTATCCCAATCCACTCAAGATCATATAGACTTTTTACATCAAAGTATAAATAGTAAAACTAACCGTCTAAAAATAGAAATTGCTGAGTCTAAAGCAAATTCAGATCGAGATTTAACTTTATTCAAACAACAGCTTTCCCATAAATTAGAAACCCACCTTCAAGAACTAACTACCAATAAAATTTCTCGTGCTGACTTGGCAGAAGTCCTCTTTGAATTATCTCTTAAACTCAAGGGAACAAATGCAGATTTAAATCTTGCTAACCCCCAAGATTCACCCCAGACTACTTAAAAGTTTTAAAAGTTGGATTAAATGTTAGAACATGAGCAGCAAAGTAGCGGTTTAAACATCACATCTTCGACTAATTTTACTCAATGGCTAGGCGATCGCTTTTTGAGTTTAGCGTTTACTACCTATCAAGCAGGTAAAATTTTTTTCGTTGGTCTGCAACCAAATGGCAAGCTGTCGATTTTTGAACGCACTTTCGACCACTGTATGGGTTTGTGGGTCAACAATTCTAGTTTATATCTTAGTTCTCTCTATCAAATCTGGAGTTTTGAAAATGCCTTGGAGACGGGACAGACTTATAACGGCTATGATTTTCTCTATATTCCTCAATCTAGCTACGTTACAGGGGATTTAGATATTCATGATTTAGTGGTGGATGATGCTGGAAAACTAATCTTTGCCAATACTTTATTTAACTGCTTAAGCACAGTTAGTAGCACCCACAGCTTTACTCCTATATGGCAGCCTGAATTTATTTCCCAGCTGATAGCGGAAGATCGTTGTCATTTGAACGGAATTGCTTTGCAGGAAGGTAAAGTCCGCTTTGTCACCGTCATCAGTCAAACGGATCAGGCTAATGGTTGGCGCGATCGCCGTCATGATGGAGGCTGTGTCATTGATATTACCAATAATCGCATTGTCGCTACAGGTCTATCCATGCCTCATTCTCCTCGCTACTATCAGGATCGTTTATGGTTGTTAAATTCTGGAACTGGTGAATTTGGCTATCTAAATCTCCAGCAGTCAAAATTTGAACCGTTGGTTTTTTGTCCTGGCTATCTTCGTGGCTGTGCCTTGAGGGAGAATTATGCGGTGGTGGGTATTTCAGAATTAAGAAACAAAACCTTTTCTGGCTTACTGTTAAATCAAAAATTACAACAAGCAGACCTACAATCCTTCTGTGGGCTGTTGATCATTGATTTGCGACAAGGGGAAATTATTCACTGGTTGAAGCTAGAAGGCGTTGTGAGTGAACTGTATGATGTGGCGATTTTACCCAATATCAGAAGACCGATGGCAATTGGCTTTAAGTCTGATGAGATCAAGCGATTAATTACAATTAAACCACTGAAATTTTAAAAAAGCTAAGAGCTAAGAGCTGCAAACTGAATACTTAAAAACGTAGTCTATTCAAGTGAAAAGGGCTGTAAGAAGATGACGTTTGTAATTAATTTGGCTATAGTTGAACACCGCTATTGAGAATCACCAAATTAGTTTTTCCTCATGGATAAGGACAAGTAGTCATTAATTTTTAGTCACTAGTTTTAGTACTCAAGATTGTAATTTTTTTTACTCGGCGTTGCGGAATCGAGGTGTGATTCTACGATTTTTGCTACCAAGCAAATCAACTAAAAGGCTAGAAGCTAATAGCTATCAAATCATAACTATCTATTTATTATCTATGAATCTATATGGCACGGCAATTACTGCCACTGGGCTATCTTGGATGTTAATTAACAACCATGCTATTTACAATGCGATCGCCAAGCAAGCTCCAGAACATCTAGATAACCTAGTTAATACCTGCAATAAAATAGATAATCCAGATCTAATATCAGCCAACACGATTTCCCTAAAAGGTCTTGTTGATCATCATAATTTAGTGGCATCGACTAAAGCCACTCCAGACGAAACTCAGTCTAGCTTTTGGTGGGCGGCACTACAATTCGATCCCTTTGGTGGTAAATTGGTGCAAAATTGGCTGGCATATCCTCAAAAACAGCAGATAAATTTGATTGTTAACTGGCAATTGTGGACTTTGCTAGACTATTTTGGACGCTATCGCTTTGTTAATCGGTTTGGGACTGTCGCCAGAAAATATGGCTATAGTTTGAATATTTTTAATCAGAAGAATCAATGTTTAGCTAGTTATAAATACAACACCGCTAGCAATCCGCCCAAATGGGAACTTAATTTAGCAGAATTAGGTAGAAGTAGTTTGCCGATTGAACCGATACCACAACCATCCATTCTTGATCTGGAAACACCGTAGCTTTGTTTGGAGCAGATTAGTCATAAGCTATATTAACTGTTAATTGTGACATTTTTGCCAGATTGATGAATGCAAAATAGATTGAGGGTGATTAATTAATGTTTGCTCCTAAAGTATTGCTCCATCCTCAAGAAAAATATTTTCCGATGAATCCTTTAGACTTCATCGCAATGGTAGTGCCCTGAAGGATAGGATAAAATTGGAGAGGTAATTCTTGATAAATTTGAGGAAAGAAATATCATTGGAAATACATACCTGTCCAAGTTGTGG
>JBJOPG010000179.1:0-9234 GCA_046050865.1 Cyanobacteriota bacterium | reverse complement strand
TTGCGATCGCGATTTACCTAATTATCCTGTGGTGGAAACAGTGCAAAAACTACAGGACAGTAAAACAATCATTATCATGTCGGGTCGTACCGATGATGCCCAAGAGAAAACTGAAGCTTGGTTAGCAAAATATGGCATTAAGTATCAACATATTTATATGCGGGCGACTAATGACACCAGAAAGGATTCGATTGTTAAACAAGAGCTATTTAAACGTTTTGTTCAGAATAAATATAATGTTTCTTTTATTCTCGATGACCGTCAACAAGTTGTAGATATGTGGAGAGCATTAGGGTTAACCGTATTTCAAGTGGCGGTGGGCGATTTTTAGAACCCATAAGAGCAACGCAGGATCATTACTGAAAAACGTCAAAAAGCTTGCAAATGTTTACAAAGTGAATTGCGAACCGACTCAAAATTTATTAATACAAATCAAAATGATGAAGAGTTATTAGACTAATAGATTCTGGAAACAACTTTCTCTAAAATAAAAAAAGTAGGAAATATGTAGAAAATAAAGATAATAAAGTTAATTGGTGACTTTGGTAAATTTAGGCACTACCATCGCCTAGTAGAGTGGGTTACACATAGGAAAAATAAGGAACAGCAGAGGAAGGATTGCCATAGTGATTCAAAATCTAGAACAACACTATAAAGCCTTGGGACTTGAACCAGGCGCATCTCTGGAAGAAGTTAACCAAGCATATAAAGATTTGGTTTTTATTTGGCATCCTGACCGTGTACCCCAAGACAATGAACGACTGGTCAAAAAGTCTGTAGCTAAGATCCAACAGATTAATGAAGCACGGGATTTCTTGCGCTCGTATCATCGTAAATATAAACAGACAGCTAAACAAACAGCCAAACAGCCAGGAAAATCCGCAGCTTATTCTAGTAGCTCCACTTCTAGTAGTAGCAATCGCCAAAGCTATCAACAAGAAAAGTCTAGTGGTGAACGCGCCTATAGCGATCGCTATGCTACCTATCGCGCACCTTACAGTGATGCCAGGCATACAACAGATGCCAGAGAAACAGAGACAAAAAAAGAGACAAAAGACGCAAGAACCCGTCAACAAACCTATTCTCCTTATTCTCGTCCCCATTACGACCAGAACAAAAGTTACGAACAGCCCCGTCATTGGAATTATCGAGAATACTATTCAGCTCCCAGTAATTCCCAGCCAAGCTCTGCTAAGGATGGTTATGGAGATTTTCGAGAAACCACTAAAAGTGCTAGTGTCTCTCGTCCAGCAGAAAGTAATCACAAAAGACCATACCATAAGGATCTTCGGGGTGCAGACTTAAGCAGATCCAACTTTAAAGAAAGAGATTTTTCAGGTCAAGACTTATCCCAAGCTAATTTGTCCTATGCTGACTTGAGCGATACTTTCTTACATAAGATCATTCTGGAAGAAGCAAACCTCCAGGGGGCAAACCTTAAGGGGGCGAATTTACTGCAAGCAAACTTACGCAATGCCGATTTAAGAGAAGCTAATTTGATCGGCGCGGATCTCAGTGGTTCCGATCTCAGCGGTGCAAATCTATGTGGGGCTAAAGTTGGGTTCAATAACAAAATCATGGTGAAGATAACCGCCGTTAAATTGACTGGGGCAACTCTGCCTGACGGCTCGATTCATCCTTAAAATTGATTTGATTTGATTTATATTAATGCGAGTTAAACTTCAAGACCAGATTCTCTTGATTAATCATGAAGATTTACCAGAGTATAAAAAAGGAGGTTCAGTAGTTCGCAATAGCTACTTCTGGGCATTAAAGTCTATTTCTTGCTATGCTTCCAGAAAAAAAGATTGGGAATATGATCGCGAAGTTTGGATTGCGTTGGGGAGAATGCTCTTATCTTTTACTGAATCTGGATATCTAAGCGATCGCGAAACCTGTTTGGAATTTCCTCAAGATACCCCAATACCCGAAGAACTACGTACCATTTCTAGCTACTTCTAAAAACTCCGAATTCCGAACTCCGAACTCCGAACTCTCAATCATTCTTCCGACCATAAAATTCGCAAAGCCATAATTGCAAAGCCGATCGCCGCCAAGGATTTTAATAATTTTTCGGGTAGAAACTGAGCCACTGTTCCCCCAGCCAAAACGCCCAGAAGACTAGCCAAGATCAAAGCTACCGTCGAACCAATAAATACAGCGCGGGGATTATTAGAACTACCTCCCAAGGCGATCGCTGCCAGCTGGCTTTTATCACCAATCTCCGCCAGAAACACCGTAACAAAGCTAATACCAATCAGTTGCCAGTCTATGTCAGGGATCATTGAATGTTATTTACTAGTTTTTGACTAAAGGTTAATTATGTCGCTTACCAACCAGGCGGTAATCAGCAGCAACAGAATCGCCACGGATAAATCTAAGGTCTCAGGGGTTAATTTTTTTGATAGCCAGTAACCGATTAAAACGCCGATCAGACTAGTAGCGATTAGAGCCAAGGCGGAACCGATAAACACAGTCAAAGGATCTTGAGACTCTGCACTCATCAAGAGAGTAACTAATTGAGTCTTATCTCCCATCTCAGCCAGAAAGATCGTAATGAATGTTGAGCTAAAAACTAGCCAGAAATTGCCAGACTGTTTTGCAGCAACATTATCGGTTTGATTGATTTGATTGGTTTGAGCACTAGAAGATTGCTCCTCAATGGCTTCTAGGGATTCGAGATCGCCTGTTTTCATTAATTTATAATTAATCTGATTCTCGTGAAACTATTGCTTATCTCTGCCATTGTCTCAAAAATCTGCCGAGATCTTCAAAAACAATCATCAAGTACTTGACTTGCAATCACAATACTAAGATTGGGATTGAGATTTTAGTTGGCTTTTGAAATCAACTTTTGCTGAGTTAGGTTGATTTTTGTTACCTCAGATCGCGATCGCTAACTTTCTTAGTAGACTTTTAACAAGCTTAGAATATTAAAACTTACACTACCTACACTTAAATTACATTGAGAAATCCCTAAAAAAGAGCTGATTTTTAGCTTTTTTCTCAGGTTTTTGCAATATCATTATTTTCCTAAAGATTATAATCTTATGACCAATCAATCTCCTTCCGAATCACCAAATTCTATACCAGAGCGTCGTAGAAGACCTGTAACGGGGGTGACTTTCGACGAAATGATCGGTATTATCATCGCTTTTTTGACCATTGGTAGTCTTCTATTTTGGGGATTAAGTGGAAAAAATAGCAAACTGGCTAATAATCTTAGTTTGGGTGGCGACAGCCGTTTGTCAGCCTCAGGCAAGACTGGCGATGCTGGCTTGGGTTTTGGCGGCATTCTGTCTCAAGATGCTGATGCTGAACAACAGAGTCAGAGAGAGCAAAATTTAGAAGCAGAGAATCGTCGATTAGCGACCCAACTTAAGAAGCTAGAAGCAAAATCCGCCAGTGGAGTAGATTCAGTTGCCAATCAAGCGGTTAATCCACCAGCGGCAACACCAAAACGGAACTCTTTTTCTGTTAATCCTCAAGCTAATCCTCAAGCTAAGTTTGATGCAGGGGCTAAATTAGCCCCCCTAGCTGGAGTGGCAACCCTTCCTGCTTTAAAGGGTGGATTAGGTAATGTCGGTAATCAGGGGGATACTCCTCCTGTTAAAACTGAGATTAAAACTGAGAATAACGCTATTGATACTGCTCCCAAGACAACGGCTCCCGAAGCGAGCGCCCCTGAGAAAGTGAATCCTCAGGCAAATAGTCCCGATCAGACTGCCCCAGCTAAAGTTGAGACAGCAGTCAAAACTCCAGAAACTGCTAAAACTGCTGAAGTAAAGCCGACTCCCATTACCCCAGAAACAACCAAAATGCCTCAAGACGTTGTTCCTGATTATTGGGCTTACCCCTTTGTCAAGCAAATGAGGGACAAAGCATTAGTGCCTGAACTAGCGAAAAATCAAGAATTCGATCCAGATGAGCTGATCACCAGAGCAAGTATGGCTACTTTAGTCAGTCAAGCTTTTGCTCAACAGCCCCAAATTAAGAGTGCAAAGAAATTTGCCGATGTCAGTAGTGGAGATGCGATCGCCAAAGATATTGACAAAGCTGTCAGTAGTGGCTTCATGCAGGGCTACTCCGATGATGAATTTAAGCCGACAGAAAATATTCCTCGTTATCAGGTACTTGTGACCCTAGCCACAGGCTTGGGTTTAAAACCATCCCAAGATGCTGATCAGATTCTCCAAAAGTTTGGCGATCGCACTAGTATGCCTGATTGGGCAAAGGAACAGGTCGCCGCTGCCACGGAAGCAGGATTAGTGGTTAATCCTCCCAACACAGAGCAAAATTCTTTAGTGCCCGAAAAACCTGCCACTAGGGGAGAAGTAGCCGCAATGATTCACCAAGCTCTGGTGAAAACTGGTAAGCTTAAATCTCTGGAATCTGAGTATATCGTCAAACCTTAGATAGAGTTTGGAGTTGAATATTTAAGGCAGAAAACAATTTTTGTAATTTGTAACCAGAACCCCTAGATTAATCTATGGGGTTTTTTATATTAGAACCCTTTGAACCCAAAGAGCTAAAAACTAAAAATTATGTCTGCTCCACCGATCCAATGGTATCCAGGACACATTGCCAAAGCAGAAAGGCAATTAAAAGAACAGCTTAAAAAAGTGGATGTGGTTTTAGAAATCCTGGATGCGAGAATACCTCTAGCTTCCCATCATCCCCAAATAAATAGTTGGATTGGCACTAAACCTAGAATTACAGTACTCAATCGCGAGGATATGATTTCTGAAGCTGCCAAACAGGAATGGTTACGTTGGTTTAAATCCCAAGCAGAGCAACCATATTTTGCCAATGCTAAACAAGGTAAAGGGATCAACGCCATTAAAAGTGCTGCCCAAGCAACAGGAGTCGCCATGAATCAACGGCGGGGCGATCGCGGCATGCGTCCTCGTCCTGTAAGAGCGGTAGTAATTGGTTTTCCCAATGTGGGTAAGTCAGCATTAATTAATCGCTTAGTGGGCAAGAAAATTGTGGTGAGTGAGCGTCGCGCCGGAGTCACCCGTCAACTGCGGTGGGTGAAAATATCTCCAGAGATTGAATTACTAGATGCCCCTGGAATTATTCCCTGGCGACTAGAAAATCAACACGATGCTGTTAAACTAGCGATTTGTGAGGATATTGGAGAAGCTTCCTACGATAATCAGGTGGTTGCTGCCCAAGCCATAGATTTGCTGATTAAGATTGGCCATGAACAAGTTTTGCAATCTCGTTTCAATTTCGAGTTCAATCCTGAGGAAACTACAGGAGAATCTTTTATTCAGGATGTGAGCGATCGCTCTTTTCAAGGAGACAAAGAAAGAGTGGCTCGTCAGATACTATATGATTTTCGCACGGGAAACATGGGTAAAATTGCTTTGGAACTACCACCATCTTCTAAGCTATAAAATTAACTTACGCTGAATCTATTTAATCAGCTTCTAACGAATTTTGATTCGTAATGTTAGAAAAGAAATAAATTACTCTTTTCCCTTTTCCCCTTAACCTTTACCCAGTCTTAACAGATACATTTGTTTGTTAGGAGTTTATTCATTCATATTTTTATAAGTAGCCACAGAAGAAGGAGAAATACGATTGAGATAGCGGAAGATCCAATACTTTAAAACCGTGTCTAAGATCACAGGAAAAGTAGCAATAAATAAGAAATTAAAATCGCGACTTTCTGGTAGTCCTAAGTGTCGGGCAACTCCTTCTAAAATAATTTCCCATCCGTGGGGAGAGTGATAACCAACAAAAATGTCTGTGACCAATATAATCAAAAAAGCTTTAGCACTATCACTTAAACCATAAGCAATTTCATCAATAAATGACTTCATTACTTGAATTTCTCGTTTACAGAAGTAGATAATGCTGCCAAAAGCCAAAATGGAAAATGAATCAGCAAAGACATTACTGATAGCATTAATCCCTCGTCCGCGAAACTCTTCGGATAACTCTTCGGCTTTTTCTTTAATTTTTAGTTCTTCTGCTTCTTTGGACAGAGGAGCCATTGAACCAATCATGGTCTTAAAGTGAAGCTCTTCTTCGTATTGATGTAGCTCCACAAAGGCTTCTTCTTCAAGATCTTTGTTGATAAATAGGACTTCTTGAGGATGTTCCTCAAAGTATTGTTGTACCAAGGGAGAAACAAAAACAGTTTTAGTCACCTGATGGGTGAGCAAAGGCACAATAATCAGGATCAGCAAAAAGCGGATGGAAATTGCTGTTTTGTTGCGACTTTTACGAAATCTTTTAACTAACTCTTCTTCGGTGTCTTCGGCTTTAGGATCAATTTCCTGTTTGATGCGATTGAGGGTTCGCATAAAGGAGCGGGGTAAAACACCAGTTTTATCCGTCACAGTCTCTGTACTAGGCTGTTTGCCATTGTTTTCCTGGAGAGCCGAATTCAGGACAAGGGTGCGATCATTTTTATTGATAATTAAGCGTTTGTTTTTTTTGCTTTCATCTAAACGACGAGTGGGGGTAATGTCGAGTTCTTGAAATACGGCGGTTTTATATTTATCAGTAACGGCATCAATAAAGGCTAATTTTTCCAGAGCTGTCAGTTCTCGGGTGTCATCGAAACCATTGGTGTAGCGAACAATACTCTGGCTAGAATCATTGGGTTGGGTATTAGAAAAAATCAATAGCCCACGGCTAATTTTAAATTCCGCCAACCGTGCATTAATGGTATTCAGATAGTTCCTGACATCCCCCTTAAATACTTTAAGGACGCTGGAGGAATATTCAACAGAGCGACTAGATACCATTTGCCCTGCAAAATGGTCGTCTTCGATCGCTTTGATTTTAATGGCAGCGCGATAGGCTGCATCAATAGCTCGCTCAGGGGTAGCAGATAACCAACGTCTGCTGAGGTTAAAAAAGTCTTGAAGTTTCATTAATTTTAAACAGCGCGATCAATAATTTCAGAGCAAGCACCCAATTATAATACCGAGCAAAAAAATAGTACTTTGCATGATACTGAAGTATAGGACTTATCTTAGTAAATTGACCAAACAATAGATTGTGCTTATTTTATCTCTTTGGCTAACGGGCACATCCCGCACCGGCAAAACTTCTCGTTTAGTTGAAGAATTTTATAGTTGGGTGCGCCAGCAGTTGGTAAAACCAAAGCCGCAGAGTCTGCCGAAAAGCTTAACTTCAGCTATTTTAGTTTTTGCTGCCAATAATCAAAATCGTCGTGCCTTGAGCGATCGCCTAGTCTTAGCGGTGGATGGTACTTATCCTGTGGTGTGTAAGACTCCCATTGGTTTTATTACCGATGAGGTGATGTTATTTTTTCCCTTACTCTTTGAAGAGTTACAACTCAAGGCACAGTTTGCCCTCAGGCTGCGCCCTGAAACAGAACAAGAACTGGCTACTCAGTTATGGCGATCGGAATCAGACTGGCAGGAGTTATGGGAGATAGACAATGAACCTCGATTCGTACGTCAAACCTTAGATCTGATGCAGCTGGCGGGGGCTAGTGGTGTTCCCCTCGAAGACATTGCCCCAATTTTGCAGTCGGGAATGTCCAGTCTTGATCTTGGTCAGGATGATCAGCTCCATCAAAGAAGGGGAGAATTATTACTATCGTGGCGTAGTTGGTGTTTAGACCGTGGTTTACTTACCTATGGCTTAATTTATGAGCTTTACTGGCGTTATTTGTTGCCTAATACTCAATATCAACTGCATTTGAAACATCGTTATCAGGCAGTATTTGCTGATGATCTAGATGACTATCCAGCGATCGCCCGCGATTTATTATCAGTGATGCTGGATCAGGGGGCATCAGGGTTTTTCACTTACAATCCTCAAGGCAAGATCCGTTTAGGGTTAAATGCCGATCCTGATTATCTGGTAGGACTGGCATCCCGTTGTCAGCAAGTACAGCTTTTCTCTAAGACCTATAACTTAGGAGGGGAATTTGCTGATACAGCAGTAGAACTGGTGACTGAAACTGCCTATCTCCTATCTGCCCCTGAGACCATCCAATCGATCCAAACTATTTCTCGTGCGGAATTACTACGTCAGACTGCGGAAATAATTATTCAAGCCATCCAGCACCAAGGTATTAAACCCTCAGAAATTGCCATTATTGCCCCTGGTTTAGATGAAATTGCACGTTATAGCCTAATTGAAATTCTAGCAGCCAAAAACATTGTGGTAACGCCACTGAATGAACAGCGTCCCCTGATTAGCTCTCCCTTAGTTAGAAGCTTATTGACTCTGTTGGGTTTGGTCTATAGTAATTTAGGGCGCTTGGTGGAGCGGGAGGCGATCGCCGAAATGCTAGTCGTCTTTAGTAAATCCCTGATTGACCCTGTGAGGGCGGGTTTGATTGCGGACTATTGTTACCAATATCTTCCTGAATACCCTTGTCTGGCTCCTGTGGTAACTTTTCCCCGTTGGGATCGCTTAGGGCATCAAGCCACTAATGCTTATCAAAAAATTGTGAGCTGGATTGAAGAGCAGAAAATCCGTCAACAGCACCAAAGCTTTGTCACTCCAACAATTTTATTAGCAGAAGCGATCGAACACTTTCTCAGTAGTAGTTCTTTAACGAGCGATCGCCTAGCCATCTTGCGAGAATTAATGGAAACGGCTCAACATTTTTGGGAAGTAGACCGTCGCTTGAGACAAAATGAACCGAGTTTTCAAACCCAGACTGCCACTATTGCCCAGTTTATCCAACTACTACGGCGAGGAACAATTACCGCCAACCCTCGACCGTTAAGCCAATTTGTACCTCCAAGAGAAGCTGTTACCCTGGCGACGGTTTTTCAATATCGTCAAGAGCGATCGTCCCACCGTTGGCAATTTTGGCTGGATGCTAGCTCTCCTCTCTGGTCACAAGGAGGGGCTGCGACTCTATTTGCGGCACCATTATTTCTTAAGCAGTGGTCGGGAAGAACCTGGATGCCTGAAGACGAATACGCCATGGATCAAGCGCGTTTAGAGCGAATTCTGCGGGACGTTATGGCTAGAGCAACCGAAAAAATATTTCTTTGTCATAGCGACCTCGGAGTTAACGGCACAGAGCAGGGGGGGGCTTTATTACCCTTGGTTCATGCTACGACTCAATATCAAGTTTTACAGCAGTTTTCAATTGAGTAGACACATTAATCTATCGACGTAATGGGTAATGGGTAATGGGCATTGGTGACAAGTTAAGATAATCTGTCTTTAGTCAAGTCCTTGTCTTGATTAGGTTTAACATTTTTTTTAAGCTAATAATCC
>JBJOPG010000178.1:0-15784 GCA_046050865.1 Cyanobacteriota bacterium | reverse complement strand
TCGCATATGCTCTTGTTCTTGGGGTGAAGTAGCAATCACCATATCTGCGGTTTCTAGACACTCTTTCTCGACCCGCAAACGAGTTTTAGCAATTAAAGGGATAGTATTAATTGAACGATATTTAACAGCTCCTAAAGAGTGATATGTGTGCAGATGTTTTATGGATTGGCGTTTCTTGATTGCCATTCCTACCCACGCTGAGAGCCAGTAATTAGTATGGACTATAGGATAAATAGTTTTTTGTTGATGCTGATAGTCGAAGAAAGCTTCAACAAACTCAGGCAGATAACTGAATATTTTTTGTCGGGCAACGAACTTTTCAGGTCCTGCTGTTAGGCGAATTGTCCGACAGTTGGGATTATGCTCGACAATTTTCTCTTGATTAGCATCACTACAACGAGTGAACATATCTACTTGCCAACCTTGCCGAGATAATGCTTCTCCTACTTGTCTAACGTAAACGTTCTGTCCTCCTGCTTCTTCTTTTCCTATATCTACAGCAGGATCTCCGTGAACAGAGATTAAAGCGATTTTTCCGCGACTTTTAGATAACATGATTTTGGGAATTTTTTTACTTATCAAAGACTAATGCTTGATGTATATAAACATCTTACCACAACGCATTTTTTCTTCTCATTGATACGTTTTTAAGCGTATCTGCCCCCAATACTAAACCTTTGATCGCAATCGTGCTGTATATCTTAATACTTTTTTAATATATGTCAATAATTCGCAAATATCCTACATAACTACTAGCTGTGTAGGAGCAAGAAACAGAGAGAATATTCGAGAGAATATTTTACTTATCTATAATTTGGATATTTTTTTGTCTTTCCTAGGGCATATTTTATCTAAAATGAACTCCTTTACGGTACTTAACAAAAACTTAAAAACAGCAAGTTTCACCAGGAAAACTATGAGTTACCAGTACTTCCGAAGCCTTTATTTGCTCTTAAAGTACTATCTAACTCCTGAGTAACTATTACTTTGGTCTGAATAAATGAGTTAACAACCATTTGAGCGATTTTCATTCCTGGAATAACGAGGAACGATTTTTTGCCGTGATTAATAAGAATAATACCGATTTCCCCGCGATATCCGCTATCAATTGTGCCAGGAGAATTTAATACAGTAATTGAATGTTTTAATGCCAATCCACTACGGGGACGGATTTGAGCTTCATAACCGGCAGGGAGAGCGATCGCAATCCCGATTTTGATCAATTGAGTTTCCCCTGGTAAAATTTCTTGGTGTTCAATGGCAAATAAATCCAATCCTGCATCTCCTGGATGAGCGTAATGAGGGATGATTGCGGATTCGTGAAGTTGCTGAATTTTTAGTTCCATAATTCTTGTTCCAAATGGGTGAACAGGTGTTTAAATAAAGATTTACGGGTGGAGATTGGGCATGAATGCATCAGAGCGAGCTGAAGGTTTAGATATTACTACTAAAATTGCCTCTGTGGTCACTTTGTTCAAAGCTCAATTTCCTGATGCCAAAGCAGATCTCAACCCTTGGAAAAACGATCCTGACACTCGTGAGTTAGTCGATCCTGACTCCATTGATATTGGCTTTCACTTTCCTGGTTGGAGTAGACGCTATCAAAGCAACAGTATTTTGGTGCAAATTCGCTTTTATAAAGACTCCGAAGCCAAAGCAGATAAATTTATTGGGGTAGAAACCTGTGGCTTTAGTCATGTAGGTCAAGCCTGGAAATTTTCCACCATCGATAGTTGGCAATGTGTCGGTCAGTGTCAACCAGCCCAGGATGCTGAAAACCAGTTGAAACTATTTTGTCGTCAGGTGTTTGAGTTGTTTAACTGATGAGAATTACGGGACTTAGGGACTTGGGGAGTTGGGGATTTGGGGATTTGGAGATTTGGAGATTTGGGGATTTGGGGATTTGGGGACTTGGGGAGAATAAATCATGGTCAAAAAAAAGTGGGCTAAAATTGCCCATCCAATACTTCTCGTTTAACGAATGCTAATTAATCTATGAGTTTAGGTTAAAGGAGAAGGGGAAATGGGGAAAAGAACAACTTACGTAGACCTTTAACCTTTTCCCTTTAACCCTTTCCCAATCTTCACAAATCAATGAGTGCGTAATGTCAGTTAGTTTAAACTAACCACCAACTTTCAATAGTTCTACATCAAAAATCAGGGTTGCATTAGGGGGAATTACGCCGCCTGCGCCTCTCTCGCCATATCCCAATTCTGGGGGAATAATGAGGGTGCGTCTTTCGCCGACTTTCATGTCAGCAACACCTTCATCCCAGCCTTTGATCACTTGACCTACTCCTAGTTTGAAAGAAAAAGGACGATTGCGATCGCGAGAACTATCAAACTTACTGCCGTCCTCTAAAGTGCCTGTATAGTGAACAGTGACGTTTTCTCCTGTTTGGGGAGATGCACCATCCCCCTCTGTAACGACAATATATTTTAAACCTGAGTCTGTAGTAGTAGCATTTGATAAATCCATAGATTCCTCGGATGAAATGTTGTTTTGAGCGATTAGCTGGGTTTTAGTACTGGGCTGCTGTAGCTCAGAAGCGATCGCCTGTTGCCTGGGACTATTGCCCATGAAAGCAGAAAAGACTAGTACCGATCCACAGAGAAGAACGACAGCAATACTAATCAAGATTTCGTTACTCAATTTTTTGACCACCTGTTACTGTATCCTGTTCTAAAATTATTTAAAATTACTCCAGAGATATTGTACAAGCTAACCACGGCACCCTTGTCTTCCCTTAGGGTATTTTTAGTTCTGAATTGGTACTAAATTTTCAGATAATTGCTCAGATAACTGCTCAGATAACTGCCCAGACATCTGCTGTTTTTTGTTCTGGAGCAGAATTATATTCTCGCCAATGATAGGATTACGAGCGATTAGGGTTCCCATTTTGTCCTGGAGTTCTAGTTTGTTGAAGCTGAAGGCGCGAGAACGCTGTAGGATTTCGTTACCAAGACTATTTTGTCGGGACTCCTCCAGTTCATACCAACCATCTGTTACTCGAACGATCAAACTGTTATCGGGGAGATTAACCTGAATATCCTGGATAAATTCACTGGGATAATCTTGAGCCAGTTCCCCAAGTTTGGTTGTTAGTGCCGCAATTAGATTTTGTTCGGGAGTAAAGTTTAACTCTGGCTTAATAGTGACCATTTTGAGGTTTTTGGGTTTCCCTGGGGATGTCAACTCAGGCGGAATGATAGTGACGACTGTCTCCGTGCTATCTGTGTTATCTGTCGCGGCTTCTGTGGATTTAGCTATCGGTTCAATTTCAGGAGCGAAGTCTTGAGGGTTTTTGGAATCAATCCGATCTTTCTGCTCTCTGAGTTCTGGTGCATCAATTAAAGAATTAGCTGGAGACTTGTCTGGAGTTTTCTCTGAAGATTTTTCTGCAAACGACTCTTGAGCAGGCGCAAAATCGATCGCCACTTCTGTTGGAGCGGGTTCAGTCTTGGGGAATAGATTCGCTATGGCTTGGGGTTTCCAGAGCCAAAACACGGTAACAATGAGACTGGCGATCGCCGTAACCCCAATGACAATTAACCCCAGGTTTTTCTTTTGGGACTTTTTAGCAACGGGGGTCTTAACCGATGGCGTGGTGTTAGCTTTGGGAGGCTTAGACACTCTGTTAGAAACTTTGGGAGTAGCCTTGGGAGCAGCCTTGGGAGTTGCCAATTGAGATGGAGTTTCAGTTTTAGACTTCCTTAGATTCGATTTTGCGGTGACCGACTTTTCTAGCTCTTGAGCTTTGGCTAATAAACTATTGATGGAATCAGAAGAAGGAATTTTCGCCGAGTCCTCGCTAATTTTTTTAATAGTTTCCTCAAGTCGGTCAATACTATCGTTTAACAGGGCAATTGTTTCGGTTTTTGATAAAGGCTGGCTGATGGATTCATCTGCTGCATCTACCTTTGGTTGTGCTTGATTTTCTGCTGATTCCATAACTTTATAAGTACTAATTTTAAAGCTAGAGAGCTTATTGAAACAGTTTGACTGTACTATCAATCGGGATTAATATTTCTCAAGTTACCGCATTTGTGAATAATTACCACTAAATAGCAGTTTTTCGCGCTACCCTATATTGAACAATTAAATTTAATTAAATTTCTCACTATTTTATCTAAGTTAAATATTGCTCTGCCCTTATTTCTGAGGGCGTCAATCGTTGGTCAAAAAAACCTAATCCTAAACGAGTGAAACAGATTCCCCCAGTCGATTTAACCCGACAATATAAATTAATTAAAGAGTCAGCGGAGTCGGCTGTCCTCGAAATACTTAGTTCTGGTCGCTATATAGGCGGTGAGGCGATCGCAACTTTCGAGCGAGAATTCGCTAATTATATTGGAGTTACAGAGTGCGTTAGCTGTAATTCTGGCACAGATGCCTTGTTTCTGGCGCTGCGGGCGCTGGGTATTGCCTCAGGAGATGAAGTAATTACCACTCCCTTTAGTTTTTTTGCTACGGCGGAAGTAATTACCAGGGTGGGGGCAAAACCTGTCTTTGTGGATATCGACCCCGATACTTTTAATCTTGATTTAACCCAGATCGAACAGGCGATTAACCCCAGAACGAAGGCAATTATGCCAGTTCATCTTTTTGGTCAGCCCGTAGACATGACCAAGTTAATGGCGATCGCCAAAGCCCATCAACTATATGTGATTGAAGATTGCGCTCAGGCAGCGGGGGCAGCTTGGGGAGAGGCTAAGATTGGCAGCATCGGTGATGTGGGTTGTTTTAGTTTTTTCCCGACCAAGAATTTAGGTGCCTGCGGTGATGGTGGAGCAATTACCACGAATCATCCGGCGATCGCCAAACAGATGAGAATTCTCAAAGAACATGGTTCTCCTGAGCGTTACCGCCATGATTTTGTGGGCATCAATAGTCGCATTGATGCCATGCAAGCAGTTATTCTTAGTGTTAAACTACCCCACCTCAACTACTGGAACCAACAACGTCATCAGGCTGCCCAATACTATCAGGAGCTACTAGGTCACGTGAGCACCCTCAAATTACCCCAACCCCTGTCAGGGGGAGTTAGTGTTTGGAATCAATACACCATTTGCGTTGTGGCATCATCAGCCCAGAACCAAAAAAGGGAACTGCTTCAGTCAAAACTCAAGGAACGAGGGATTATTTCCATGATCTACTATCCTATTCCCTTGCATCTACAACCTGTATATCAAGATTTAGGCTATCAACCAGGGCAGCTACCCACAGTGGAGCAGGCTGCCCTCGAAGTTTTGTCTTTGCCAATGTTTCCAGGTATTTCCGAAGCCGAACAAGAGCAGGTGGCTAATGCCCTCAAAGACTGTCTATTAGAGGTTTAATTAGGAGTTTAAGCTGAGAAGTTTTGGTCTTGGAATACTGACTTCTGAACCTGATTTTGGGACAGGGCTTCAACCAATCTACGGACGACAGCTACCATCGCCACCTCACTATTTAACTGATTAATTGCCGAGCCAACCCCAACTCCTGATGCCCCAGCGGCGATCGCCATGGGCACAGTGACGCTGGATAAACCAGAAGCACAGAGTACTGGAACATCGACAGCATGGGAAATACTATGGGCAGCAGCTAGGGTGGGGGCTGCTTTTTCAATTAAGCCTCTAACTCCTGGATGGAGAGGTTTAATACTAGTACCACCCTCCGTTTGAATCAGATCAGCACCCGCTTGCACCAATTGTTCTGCCAGTTGTACCTGCTCGTCTAGAGCTAAGATATGGGGTACCGTCACCGAAAGCGTGATGCTGGGCAATAAAGAGCGAGTTCGTTGAGTTAGTTCGAGAATTTCAGGAGCCTCAAATCTTCTCCCCTGACTATAAAAACTATCGAAATTTCCAATTTCAATCAGATCAGCACCAGCGTTGACGGCACTGACGAATAATTCTGGCTCCACCGCCGAAACACAGATGGGCAAGCTAGTTAAATTGCGGATTACTGCTACCAATTCAGCTTGAGCGGCAATGTCCACAAAAGTTGCACCGCCTGCTTCGGCAGCTTTTACGACTGCGGTTACTCGTTGGTGGTCAAAGTTGTTTAAACCGCTAATCACCTTGAGAGCATTTCTTCGAGTCAAAGCTTGAGCTAGGTGAGGATGTATTGTCATATTTACTTCCTAAGATTTTTAAGTCTGAACTGTGATTAAGTTCCAGTTTAATCATCTTAAGCCGAGGTTTGACCCCCATAAAATTAAGATAATTGAAGGATGTAGCTGGAGAACAATGTATCAGGCGATCGCGATCCACAAGTCTATCTATCAGGCGATCGCCAAGAGTCTACTAAGATTAACTTCTCTCTCTCCTGAAAATTGCCCGAATGAATAACGTTCAGACAATTTTAGTTATTTCCTTCAATCTACATAATTTAAAGAAATAAAAAATTTTACTGGCGATTAATCTAATGAAGAAATTTGCGCTGTAAGTTCTCTGACCTGCTTGCGTTGCATCAAAGCATTTAATTTCTGTAGTAGCATATCCACTTCAGCTTCTAGATGAAGATATTTAACCTGTTGGTTTTTCTGATAGTGTTTGGTTTTTTGGGTTTGGTTGGATAAAAGTGTAGCCATAAATAACTTGTTCCTAATTTTTTTTTAAATTACGAGATTTGACATCTTAACTTAAGAAAAGCACATTCCAAGCATCATAATCTTTAGATTTTCTTTAGACTGTGATCCTTTACACTGTTAACCATATGTATAGCAATAGATCGCTTAATTATGAGAATTTTTTATCTTTAGTGCTTATTTTGGTCAGTTTCTCTTGTTAAGTTATTAAAGGGAAAATAAATCGAAAGATTACAGAGATTACTCAGAGATTAATCAGTCGCGGTATTTTATAAAGAAAAATGAGTTTACTATCTAAAGGCTTTGAAGTTGAAATGTATACTGGCACGCCAGCAGGGGAAATTGTGGGTCTGTCAGACAAAATTGTTCAAGCTTTAGATGGGTTTGTGCGGGAGCCTGATAGTCGCAATGTGGAATATACCACCGCTCCCTTTTGTGGTTATGACCGCCTGCTTTGTGCCTTATTGAAACCGAGAAAATCCTTGCGGAGCTATCTACACACGTTAGGGGACTATACTCTGATTCCTGGCAGCACCATGTCTTTGGGGGGAAGCGATCGCTTTTGGCGTTCTGACCCTAATAATCCTTATCATGACTATATTGAGCAGACTTACGGGACTAATGTGGTCACTGCCAGTATTCATATTAATATTGGTATTGAAGATCCAGAGCTCTTAATGCAGGCTTGTCGTTTAGTTCGGGTAGAAGCTCCTTTATATTTAGCCCTTAGCGCCTCTTCTCCCTTTATTGAAGGCAAAGCAACGGGGAGTCATTCCACCAGATGGCAGATGTTCCCGAAAACTCCCCAGCAGGTTCCTTTGTTTGAAAGCCATAGTCATTTTATTCGCTGGACAGAAGAACAGTTAGAGGCAAAAACCATGCGTAACGTTCGCCATCTCTGGAGTGCCGTCAGACCCAACGGCGATCGCCGCCCCTATAATCTCAATCGTCTGGAATTAAGAATCTGTGATTTAGTAGTTGATCCCCTCGCTTTACTGGCAATTACCGCTTTGTTGGAAGCCAGAATTATGCAGCTGATCGATAATCCTGGACTTGATCCTCTACAGCAAAGTACTTTATCCCCTAACGATTTACCTACCGCCTTGATGACGTTGGCTGATGAAAATGAAGTCTTGGCTGCCCGCCATAGTTTAGATGCCGAATTACGACACTGGCAGGATGGTAGAAAGATTCTGGCGCGGGATTGGATTACCGAAATTTACGATCAGGTCTATCCCCTAGCCAAAAAACGTGGCTTTAGTTGTTTTCTCTCCCCCTTAAAGAAAATCCTGCGTCAGGGTAACACCGCTCAACAATGGCTCAAACTCTATGACCAGGGAATGTCTCCCGTAGATATTATTCAACAAGATATCCGCAATATTGCCCAGCAAGAACGGGATCTAGACTATGCTGTCTGTCCAGAAGCGCTAATTGCTTAATTGCCATTTGTGACAAGTTATATATAGCAGTCCTATTTGATTCATGAAACTACATTGATTAGGTAGTAGGTAGTAGGTAGTAGGTAGTAGGTAGTAGGTAGTAGGTAGTAGAAACTTTTCATTTTATTTAGGATTGCTATAGTTTTAGTTTTTAGTTAATACAGATAGCTGATAGGAAGATAGAAAGTTCAAAAGGTGGCGTATATAAAAAACAAGATTATAATTAAAACCCATTAAAAAAACGTAGTTGATAATGCTCCAGCACCTAACTCCATAAATAAAGACTAATTCAAAGCGAAAATCATTAGATTTTGCCATTAAACTCAGTCGTAGGAACAAGAGTAAGATTGATGCTTTAACTAAAAAAGTCAGATATAATCCGCAATAAACAAGAGAGAGTATTTTTGATTTTCCAGGTAATTATACGGAAATAGATTAAGAAAATCTAATCAATTTTCAATATTTTCAGCAAATTTCTTAGAGTTTAAGTTATATATTGAACCCCATTATGGTATCCCTAAAATATCAAGAGAATGAGCAACAGTTAGAGAACGTTTCCTCCACTGAAAACTTAATTACTCAGGCAGTTACTAAACATAAAGAAGGAAAATCAGCAGAAGCGATCGCCTTTTATTTAGAGGCGATCGCCTTAGAGCCAAAACAGGCTAATTGGTTTTATGGCAATGTTTTGACTCTACTTGCCCAAGAAGAACGTTTTGTCGAAGCAAACAAATTGGGAGAGCAAGCTTTAGCGATTCATCCCCAATCTGACGAAGTTTATCGTGCTCTGGGTTTAGCGGCAAATAAACAAGGGGATTTTAAAAAAACTATTAACTACTATTTAAAATCCTTAGAATTAAATCCTCAACAACCTGATTGGCTATATCCTGGTCTGATTGAGCATTTAGTGAACACCAATCAGTTAAGCAAGGCGATTGAGATTGGTCATAGGGGTCTAAAGCTACATAGTAATTCTGCCTGGATCAACTATCATTTAGCAGAAGCATACGCTGTTTTAGAGAACTGGTCAGAAGCGCTGTCCCATTATACCCAGGCTGCTCAACTGGAAGCGGATTTACCTAATATCCAAGGTAAAATCAACCTGGCAATTATGAGTATTGCTCAGGATGAGAATCAAAATCCGACTCAAGATCAAGATAAACCTGAAGAGTTGATCGATATTGCGGAAAAAATTCACAGCTATATCTGACTTCGGAGCAAGATAAACTTGAAGACCTGATCGATATTGCGGAAAAAATTCACAGCTATACCAGAGCCATCAAACTAGATCCTCAGCAGCCAGTCTGGTTATATTCTAAGTTGATCAATTATTTGTTCTTAGAAAACAAACTGGATTTAGCAATTAAAGTGATCAATCAGGGAACAGAGGTATATCCCCAAGAAGCTGATGTTTTCCGTTCTTTCTATCACAAAATATTTGCCGAACAGAATCATGAAGATGATTTAGGCTTATTGTTGAATTTAATAACGGCTTTAGCAGCTAACCAGGAATTTGAACAAGCAACTTCGATCTGCCACAGAGGTTTAACTCTTTATCCCCATAATCAGGAATTACAAGACTGCTGGCAAAAACTAGAGCAGCAAACGGCTGCTTTCAAATCTAGTAGATCTTCAAGCAGCTTTAACTCGGAGCCAAATGGGGTTTCGGCGATTACCGAACTATCTGGCTGGAAAAACTACTATGACCAAGCGACCGAGTTGCAAGCTCAAGGGAAGTTAGAAGAAGCGATCGCCCTTTATCAACAATCGATTATTCGCAATCCTTATTATTCTTGGTCTTACCACAATTTGGCAGACAGCTTATTAAAGCAAGGAAAATCAGCTGATGCCATTGTTTTTTATCGGCGGGCAATAGAATTATATCCAGATTATTTTTGGTCTTATTATAATTTGGGGGTTGCTTACAATAATCTTGGTAGATGGAGTGATGCGATTGACTTATATTATCACAGTATTAAATTTAATCCTAATTCTTACCTTCCTCACCAAGGATTAAAAAACAGCTTGCACCAGAGGTGGAATGCGATGTTTACCCAAGCAGATATGCTCTTAAAACAAGGAAAAAGAGCAGAAGCAGCAAAAGCTTTTCGGCAGACAATCCAACTATTTAAAAATTTCTCTTATATTCCTCGATTAGAGAATGAACGAGAAATTCCCGTAAAGCCTAAGGTAATTTTAATTGTTGATAATCATCTTTCTCAATGTCTACATTATCGAGTTGAACAAAAAATTGAGCAATTAGAAGCGGCGGGAATATCTGTCGAATACTTTCCTTGGCAAGATGTAAAACAAGCTAAAAACAAACTGCATTTTTATCATCTGGTCATATTTTATCGAGTTCCTGCTTTACCAGATATTATTGAAACGATTGAATATGCCAAAGCGATCAAAAAAGTAGTTTTTTATGAAATAGACGACTTAATTTTCAATCCTCAGGAATATCCCGACCCCATTGAAAGCTATGGTGGTCAAATTTCGGAAGAGCAGTATCGAGGTTTACTAAGGGGCACTACTCTTTTTGAGGAGGCAATGGCGCTTTGCGATTATGGCATTGCTTCAACTCCAGCCCTCGCTCGGGAAGTAGAACAAGTGGTCACGAAAAAAACTTGTTTTGTCCATCGCAATGGTCTTGACAGTCTAAATGCAGAGTTCATCAAGCTCAAGATTCCTAAACTGAAAAGAGATTACCTGTCTATTTTTTATGGTAGTGGAACTAAAGCTCACAATACAGATTTTGAAAAGCTTGCCGCTCCGGCGATCGCCAGAATTCTCGAAAGATATCCCCAGGTGCGTTTGACGTTAATGGGCTATTTAACCTTACCAGAAGTTCTGATTCCTTTTGAGTCGCGTGTTGACAAAGTAGAGTTGATCCAAGATGTCTCCATTTATTGGGAATTTCTGCGACAAGCCGACATTAACATTGCAGTTTTACTACCCACCACCGTTAATAATTGCAAAAGTGAGCTGAAATGGTTTGAAGCTGGTTGTTTAGGGATTCCTTCTGTAGTCAGTAATACCCAAACTTATCGAGAAATTATCGCCGATGGTGTTGATGGATTAATAGCGGCAACTCCTGAAGAATGGTATGCCAAATTAGAATTATTAGTTTGCGATCCTGAGTTTCGCCACAAAATAGCTAAAACTGCCTATGGACGAGCTTGGGAAGAATATAGCATCCCAACTATGGCAAATAATATCCAAAGTATTATTATGGCTGGGATCAAGCAAGATACTCTGGCAGGAAAACTCAAACCTCGAACCACGAAAAAGAAACTGTTAATTGTCAATGTTTTTTATCCACCCCAAAGCATCGGCGGGGCAACTCGGATTGTGAAAGACAATGTGGATATTCTCCAAGCAAACTATGGCAATGAATACGAAATTTCTGTTTTTACCACTGATGACGGTAATCCCCATCCCTATGAAATCTTGGAATATAGTTACGAAGGCATTCATGTCACCAAAGTCAGTTCGCCGATGATTGCGGGGATGGACTGGCAATATCAAAACCCGAAGATATATGAAATCTTTACTCAGTATCTAGAGTTTAATCAGCCGGATTTAATTCATTTTCACTGTATTCAAAGACTAACAGCTTCAGTATTAGAAGCGGCAGCAGATTTAAATATTCCCCATCTAGTTACCGTCCATGATGCCTGGTGGATTAGCGATCATCAGTTTCTCTTCAATGACCGAGGAATTGAATGTGACTATCAACAAAATGATCCTGTAGTAGTGGCTGGAGATACTCAAGATCTGACCAGTTGTCTCAAACGCCAGCGATATCTAAGACAGCGTTTAGCACAAGCTAGTGGTGTATTAGCAGTATCGGAAGCTTTCACTGAATTATATCGTCGCAATGGTATTGCTCAAACCCAAGCTAATCGCAATGGGATTATTCCTCAACCTTCTTTGCCAAGGAAGCCATCTCCTAGGGGAAAAGTTCGCCTTGCTCATATTGGTGGAATGGCAGCACATAAAGGCTATTTTCTCTTTAAAGAAGCAGTGGAAAAAGCACAATTAGCTAATTGCGAAGTTATTGTCGTATCTCATGCTCAGGTTGCAGGCTCCATCAGTCAAGATACCTGGAAAAATACATCTGTTACCTTCATTTCTAAAGTTCCTCAAACAAAAATATATGAATTTTACAGTGATATAGATGTTTTAATCGCCCCTTCTATGTGGCCAGAAAGCTTTGGTTTAGTAACTCGTGAAGCAGTCGCAGCAGGAGTTTGGGTCGTAGCATCCAACAAAGGCGCATTGGCTGAAGATTTAGTGGATGGAGTGAATGCTCATGTATTCAGTCCTGATGATGTTGACAACTTAGTTGGTGTGTTGCAAAATATCGATCGCAATCCTGCTAATTATCTTAAACATATATCTGAACCGATCTCCATTAGAACTACAGAACAACAAGTTGAAGAACTAACAAATATCTATCAAAGTCTTCTTTAACTGTGTAATTTTAGTGGCTAAATTATTGAATTCAGAGCTTAATTGACCTAAAATGTATGACCTTTAAATTTGTTATTTGTGGATTAGAACATAGTGGGACAACATTACTTTCTGATCTTTTCAGGCAAGTTAAGCATCTAGATTCTGGCTTTGAGGTGGGAGTTTTACTAGGAAAATCTCCACGAGATTTTCCTGGCATTCAACCTTTTTATAACAATATGATTGCTGGCTGGAAAATTGAATCAGATGTTCTGCAAAGAATATGTGAGACTGATGATTTTGGCGAATTCTATACTGATCTTAAGGCTAATTCACAAGTAATTACCTCTGAAATCACAGATATTTTTGATAAAACCCCCAGATATTTTACAGATATCTACTCTTGCCAGCAAAAGGCAAAAGTGCCAGTCATTGGACTTTATAAAGATCCTCGTTCTTTGGTGTATTCAGATTACAAAAGAAGTGGCAAACCGCAAAATTTTGTTGCCTGGTATGAAGCATACAAAAAACCAAAGTTAGCTTATTTGGAGAGAGTTTATCAGAACAGCTATCTGAAATGGAAAAAACAGCAACTTGAATCTAGTTTAAATACCAAGGATGCTCAGGTAATTTGTGCTAGTTTAGAAAATATTTGTTTGAATACGAGAGCAACATTAGAACAAATATTTGCTCATGCTAATTGTGAATTTAATCTCGAATATTTAATGTTGAAAAATCTGAGATATGAGCATACTAGACAACCGCAAATATCTTCAAGAATTCCTTTTGAATATTTAGAAGGATTAACCAAAGAGCAAATAGCTTTGATTCAAATAGATTTTGCTTCCCTAGAAGATTGGTTTTATCTTTAAACTAATCAAATTATTGCAATTAATAAAAAGTATTCGAGAAATTATCTTCAACTAAATAATAGGCAACTAAAATCCGAGGAAAAGTCAATGAATTATGATAGTTATGTAACTTTGGGTAGAACTTTAACCACTGAAGATAAGCTAGAACAGGCAATAATAGCCTATGAACAGGCGATCACTTTAAATCCTCAACGTCCTGGTGCCTACGGTTTTTTGGGTAACATTCAACTGAAACAAGGTAATTCTGACCAAGCGATTAAAAATTATTACCAGTCTATTGCTCTTCGAGCCAAGCAACCTTTTGCTGTTTACGAAAAACTCAGTAACGCTTTAAGAGCACAAGGCAAAATTGAAGAAGCAAATGTAATTTATCAACAGGGAAAACAATTAGGCATATTACCTAATAATAACCAAACTAAACCTCAAGGAATTATCGCTCAAAGTGAAATAGATCAGATTCACGCACAATTTTGGCAAAAAGGCTATGGGTCAGTTTCCGCTGAGGAAGCAGGATTTATTCAAGATTCAATTTTAGCCACCAAACCTAAACGCTTTTTAGAAATTGGCACTGCATCAGGATTATCCACCGGTTTTATTGCCAAATTCATGAGTAACTTAGGTGCGGGAGAATTAGTTAGTGTTGATCTAGACACTCATTTTTGGGTTGATAGAACCAAAGAAACTGGATTTTTAGCCCAAGAAATTTACACAGGAGATGAAGTCAAAGTTAATATTTTTCGGGGTCAGGATTCAACTCATTTGCCTGAAACTTACCATGATCATAAATTTGACCTAGCGTTTATTGACGCTAACCATCAACATCCTTGGCCTGTTTTGGATATGATTTCAGTCTTACCCGTACTGACTCCTAATGCCAGAGTGATACATCATGATTTAGCTTTGTATCAACTGCAAAAACCAGTATTGGGCATTGGACCCAAATTTTTATATGATCAATTTCCTGATCAATTCAAGGTGGTCACAAATGATCCACGAAAAAATATTTTTTACATCAGCACTACCGAAAATTATCAGGATTTTGAACAGTTTCTCATCAATGCACTATATCTTCCCTGGACTAATAGACAACCTATATCAGCTCTGACAATCGATAAGTTCAAAGCTATTATCAATGCTTACTGGAGTCAAAATTTACTAGAAGTTTTTGAAAAATGCTTGCAAAAATTTAATTAGCTATTAACTGATTAAATTGATAATTTTGCCCATATTCTAAATTCAAATTGTTATCAAGATGAAACTAGCGACAATACTTCAGTCTAATGAACTTTCCATGTCTAAAATCATGAATTTTCGCTCTACAAATTCTTTAGACATCAGCAAACCCCATAATGAAAATTTTCATCAACACAAAAATCAATATAGTTACTTTGGCTTTATTCAGATCGAAATCGAGAACTGTTCACCCTTTGTGATGTTTTCTTGTAATGATGATATTGTTGCTATGACTTATTATTGGTATGGGTCAGATGCTTATGAACGAAAGTCAATATCAGAATGGGTATCTAGAAGTATCGATAGTGAGGTTATTTTAGATGTTGGCTCCTTCACCGGTTTATATTCTCTTGCGGCGATCTCCTCTAAGAAGTCCCTTGAAAATGTAAAAGTATATGCTTTTGAGCCAACTAGAAGAGTTCATGCCAGACTGCTGATGAATATTCAAACTAATAAACTGAGAAATGTTATTGAACCCGTAAACTTAGCAGTGTCAAATTGTGTTGAGCAGGTTCGTTTCTTGCAATATAGAGGGGATTATATCTTAGGGACTGGAGCTTCCTTTATTGACAAGGGCATTGAAACAACTTCTGAGGAAGAAATAGTTAATACCATCTCGATTGATGAGTTTATTGAACAGAAGAAAATTAAACCTCAATTGATCAAAACCCTTGGCAATAAGGCTTCCAGCCCGGTTACCCCTTTCTCCGAACAACGTTCTGTGTTGTTCAATGGCAAAGTAGCTGTTAGCAACGGCCTGTTCAACTGTTCGTTTATTTTACCGAAAGACATTCGCTTTGCTCCCGGCTTTGGTTCCATCAGTCTCTATGCGTTCAATGGTATTTCCGATGCAGCTGGCAGTACTTCTATTGGCATCAGTGGTTTTGCTGCTGCTGTTCCTTCCGATTCAAAAGGCCCGGATATCCGCCTCTTCCTGAACGATACTTTGTTTATGAATGGAGGTCTTTCCAACGAAAGCCCTGTATTGATTGCGCAGCTCTCCGATTCTTCGGGCATCAATGCCACCGGCAACAGCATCGGTCACGATATTACCCTGGTCATTGATGGCGCTTCCAACAATCAACTGGTATTGAACAATGCTTTCAGTTATCGCACCAACAGTTACCAGTCCGGCGAATTGCAATTTCAGTTGCCGGTGCTGTCGCCGGGCAAACATTCGCTGAAACTAAAAGCCTGGGATGTGCTGAACAAC
>JBJOPG010000177.1:0-9342 GCA_046050865.1 Cyanobacteriota bacterium | reverse complement strand
GAAATCCCCTGAAATCCTAATCATCTAGATATGGTGAAGTAAATTTTAGTGCCGCGATCGCACTCTTTATCTCATACTTTGACCGTTGGAGAAAAAAAGAGCTTGACCTCAATTAAATAATGTTCTCAGAAAAAAACTAAAGAGAGCAGTATAAAATTTGTCTTTGGTGATCACCAAAGTCATGAAAAGACAACAAAAAAGTTTTCAACTATTAGTTCTAAGATGGGTTATCGACAAAACTTTTGCTTGGTTGATTAAAAAAACTTCACTTGTTGGTGATTTTGATTTATTTGCAAACAGTCTCTTGGAGTAGCCGTTTAATCACTATTTTTTGTAGTTCCACATATGCAAATCGATTAAATTAACCTGTTAATTTAAATACTTAGATCGTACGTAAATTTTCTTGAGTCACTGTTTTTCAGGCTATCCAGAGGATTTTTTTATGAGTTTATTGAATTATGGGGAGTTATTTAGGGCAAATTAAATTTGAAGTTTTAGCTATGAACTCAAGATTATTTTTGATTTAAATTGAGCTGTTAAGATGTATAATTCTTTTAGCTTGATTGCAAAAATAATTTTTAATATTCTATGAATTTCAAAAAGTTTTTCAAACATTATATTCCCTTTAAATCAATCAAGGAAATGATGCCTTGGTGGTTAAAAGTTGGTTCAAAAATTTTTATTTATAGATTACCAATTACTGATCAATTTTGGAAATCTATTGGTTTTTTTCAATACGATCAAATGGAAATACCTGAATATGCATACCAAGTTTTCCAAGGACATTTCAAAAGCATCTCCCTCGCAATGCAATTATCCCCTGGATTTACTAGTTTGGAATTGGGGCCAGGAAATTCCCTATTTTCAGCTCTTATTTGTCGTAGCCTTGGTGGAGATCAAACTTATCTAATCGATGCTGAGAATTTAATTATTGAAGATCCCAAAATTTATCAAGAAATGGCTAGTTATTTAGCTCAGCAGAATTTACCTGTTCCCAAGATTGAGAATGCCCAATCGGTTAAGGAAGTAATGGAAATATCTGGTGGAATTTATTTAACCTCAGGATTAAAATCTTTGCAGCAAGTAGATGAGCGATCAATCGATTTTCTTTGGTCTCATGCAGTTTTGGAGCATATTCGACGTTCTGAGTTTTTGGAAATTATGCAGGAAACTCGGCGGGTGATCAGTGATGATGGGATCTGCTCACACTCAGTAGATTTAAAAGATCATTTGAATGCGTCATTAAATAATCTGAGATTTAAAGAGAATTTTTGGGAATCTAGTTTTGTAGACAATTCGGGAATCTATACTAACAGAATCCGATGTTGTGAAATGCTCGACATATTTAAAGAGGCTGGATTTGCCATTAAAGATATTCAATTGGGCAAGTGGGAAAAATTACCTATTCCCCGTTCTGCCTTGAATCAGGAATTTCAAAAATTTTCTGATGAGGAACTATGTATTTCTGAATTCACTGTAGTTTTAACTCCCGTTTAATTGACTCAATAAAGAGAACTATGGCTATCGGCAAATATGAACATCGGTAACCTGAAAAAGCGATCGCAGATCCTGTTAGTGATGGTCATGGGTATTATTGGCGTATCTCTGGCGGCAATCTGGATTCGGTTGGCGGTTGAGACAGTTTTGCCCGATCACAAAGTGGGTTTTAGTCTATTTTTAGCCGCTTCCCGCATGATCTTGACTGCAATAATTTTATTACCTGCCTGGAAAAATCTAAAGTTAGATCGAGCAAAATCCGCTGCTTATTATTATGCGATCGCCGCTGGGTTATGTTTAGCAATTCATTTTGCCACCTGGATTACTTCTCTGTCTTATACTTCCATCGCTGCTTCGACGGTACTAGTGACCACTAATCCGCTTTGGGTAGGATTATTTTCTTGGTGGTGGTATGGAGAAAAATTGAGTCCCCAGAAGATCATCGGTACTGCCCTCGCTCTGGTGGGTGGGGTAATCATGGCGATCGCCGATCACCATCAGGGAGGTGGTTCTAGTCAGCCAATTTTGGGAGATGCCCTGGCTTTAATTGGGGCAGTGATGTCTAGTTTATATCTCATCTTTGGTTCTCAGGCTCAGAGCAGGGGTTTAAGTACCGCTAGTTACGTGGCGATCGCCTATTCCCTGGCGGCATTATGTCTATTGCCCCTGCCGTTTTTATTTGGTGCTAGTTATCTTGGTTATCCAGGAAAAGTTTATCTATACGTACTCTTAATGGCGGTAATGTCCCAAGTCATCGGTCACACTAGCCTTAACTGGGCAGTGCGCTGGATTTCTCCTACGATCATTAGCCTGAGTTTATTAATGGAGCCAGTGGTAGCTAGTTTGGCGGGGGCGATCGTCTTTCAGGAAGTTCCCACAATTGATCTATTGCTGGGAGGTTTCATGATTTTACTGGGGATAGCAGTAGGGGCGAACGGCCGTTCGCCCCTACTAGACTAACCCTAATAAACTTGCCATCAATGCTTGTTGGGCGTGCATTCTGTTTTCTGCTTGCTCCCAAACCCGAGAGCGATCGCTTTCGATCGCTTCAGCAGTAATTTCTTCTCCTCGGTGGGCGGGTAAACAGTGGAGAATAATCGCTTCAGGGTCAGCCTGTTGCAATAGCTGGGCATTGACTTGGTAGGGCTGAAAGATCGGTATTCTTTGGTCGGCGAGGTCTTCTTGTCCCATACTTGCCCAGACATCGGTATAGACCACCTGCGCATTTTCGACAGCGGCGATCGCATCTTGCGTCACGATAATTTCCGACTTGTCCCCAGCGATCGCTTGAGCTTGTTTCACAATTTCGGGATCGGGTTCATACCCTTTAGGGCTGGCAATTCTCACATTCATTCCTGTCAAAGCTCCCCCCAATAGCAGCGAGTGAGCCATATTATTACCATCTCCCAAGTAGGTGAGGGTCTTTCCCTCTAGGGAGCCAAAACATTCCTGAACCGTCATTAAGTCGGCAAGAATTTGACAAGGATGTTCTAAATCGGTCAAGGCATTAATTATGGGAATTTCTGCATAGTTAGCAAAGGTTTCCAAGTCTGCTTGGGCAAAGGTACGAATGGCTAAAATATCGAGATAGCGATCCAGAACCCTAGCAGTATCTTCGATGGGTTCCCCACGACCCACCTGGGTCACGCTGGGATTAAGATCGATCACCTGTCCTCCCAGGTTATACATTGCCACGGTAAAAGAAACCCTGGTTCGGGTAGAGGCTTTATAAAACAGTAAACCCAGAACTTTATTGCATTTCAGCTCTATTTCTTGGCTCTTTAGCTGACGGGCGAGTTGAAGTAAATCAATAATTTCTGCTGGATTTAGATCGGCAGTACCTAGCAAGTCTCTTCCTTTAAGCTGTTTCATATTACCGAATATTAATGTGGGTCAATGCATAAGATGAGAAGAGTTAATTCTAAAACCAAAGGTAGACTGGAATCAATGATTAATCGCTAACTTATACTATTTAAAATGGATTGAGGGAAAATGTTACAACTGGAATAGTTTTAGTGCTACCCAGACAAATTTTATGACGAACTCTATTTCTTTCAACCATAGTAAAGTTGGTAATAAAATTTGCTCTTATCTGGTGGCAGGATTATTGCAACTGGGCTGCTATGTTAGCTTAGAAACCTATCTCAACAAGAAGGCGATCGCCGCTGAGAATGTGATTTTAAGTTATGGTATCTTGGAATTCTCCCTCTCCGTCAATTCCTTGGAAACCTATGCTCGGACAGGAAAAATTGATGAAGAATTGCAAGGCTACGCTAATTTTCTGACTCCTCAACAGTTAGCCGAGTTAAAGGTTGGTTTAACCACTAGTGCCGATTTTAGTCATTTAGCGATCGCCCAATTTCTCTATTCATTTCAGGGAGAAACAATCCTCAATCGAGTATCCAAAGTTTTTAAAACCGAAGCTCGTCAACCAGGTTTTTTTGCAATTCGTGCGGCATTAATTCTGGCAGCAGCAGACCAAGATCGAGGGTTAACTCCCTTAAATGTGATCAAAAAGTTTCCCACTGACACTCTAAGAATTGATTCTCGTCAGGGATTTGAAATCTTCAAGGATTTAAGTAAAGTAGTCCAACGAAATGCTTTTGCCGTAGCCGCGGTAGAACAAGAAGTAACTAAAGAACGTCAGGAACTAACCACCATTAGTCCTCAAGTGAGAAATCTCAACTTACTACTTCCTGGGGGCTATGATTATCAACTGCAAATGTTAACGATGAACGACCGCCGTCGCGATCGCATTTTTCCTGTAGAGTTATATTTACCAGAGATTGGACATCACTCCAAACAGTCAAAACTACCCTTAGTCGTCATTTCCCACGGATTAGGCAGTGACCTCACCACCTTTTCCTATCTTGCTAAACATCTCGCTTCCCATGGCTTTGCGGTGGCAGTACCAGAACATCCTGGCAGCAGCGCTAAACAAATTGCCGCCCTGTTAAATGGTTTAGAAAGCAATGTTACACCGCCAGAAGAACTGATTAATCGCCCCTTAGATATCAAATTTTTACTTGATCGACTTACGGAACGCTTTGGTGGGCAGATTGATGTTAATCATGTCGGTATCATCGGTCAATCTTTTGGAGGCTATACCGCCTTAGCCTTAGCTGGTGCCGAAATAAACTGGAAATTGCTCCGCCGTGATTGCCCAAATATAGATAGTTCCTGGAATTTATCATGGCTGATTCAATGCTTGGCGCTGCAAATTCCCCTAGTGGTCAAAGAACAAGAACTAAAAGATGAGAGAATCACCGCGGCGATCGCCATTAACCCTTTAGTTAGTTCGATCTTTGGTCAAGAAAGTCTGAGCAAAATCGATGTTCCCCTGATGTTGATCTCTGGTAGTTCAGATCCTATTACCCCTTCTTTGCCTGAGCAGATTACTCCTTTTACTTGGTTAACCACTCCCGAAAAATACCTGGTATTGCTCAAAGGGGGCACGCATTTCTCGACTCTGGCAGAATCAGCAGGAAGTATTCCAGTTCCTCAAAAAGCGATTGGCCCTAGTCCAAAGATTGCTCAAGATTATGTTCGACAGCTGGGACTGGCGTTCTTTGGCAAGTATATTACCGAAAAAGAAGCCTACAGCAACTATCTCAACGCTGAATATGGAGCCGTTATCAGCCGCAAAAAATTTCCCCTCCGATTGGTAGAAACTTTAAATCCCGATATTTTAGAATTAGAGTCTCAGAAACAGGAATAATCATCTTTTCGCCAAGTGACATGAAGGGTAAATCTTTAGATCGGTTACAATGATTACGCTAGATGTGAATTAGCATCGTTAAATTAATATGACCGTAGCTCATCCTGTAGATTTTCAAGACGCTTTCGATATTATCGTGGTTGGCGGTGGACATTCTGGCTGTGAGGCAGCTTTAGCAGCAGCTAGATTAGGTTGTCGCACTTTGATGTTAACCCTCAACTTAGATCGCATTGCTTGGCAACCCTGTAACCCTGCGGTAGGCGGCCCTGCTAAGTCTCAGTTGACCCATGAAATTGATGCCTTGGGGGGAGAGATTGGCAAAGTAAGCGATCGCACGTATCTGCAAAAACGGGTTTTAAATGCTTCCCGTGGCCCTGCGGTGTGGGCATTGCGGGCGCAAACCGATAAGCGGGAATATGCGGCGGTGATGAAGCAGATTGTGGAAAATCAGGAGAATTTGAGCATCCGCGAAGGGATGGTGACGGATCTGATCTTAGGAAAAAACGATGAGGTAGTGGGCATCGAAACCTACTTTGGCAGTTGTTTTGCTGCTAAAGCAGTGATCTTGACTACAGGTACTTTTCTGGGGGGCAAGATTTGGGTTGGTAATAAATCCATGGCTGCGGGGCGATCAGGAGAATTTGCCGTTACGGGATTGACGGAAACTCTTAATCGCCTGGGTTTTGAGACAGGTAGACTGAAAACGGGGACTCCTGCGAGGGTGGATAAGCGATCTGTAGACTACAGCAAAATGACTCCTCAGCCCCCTGATGAAGAGATGCGTTGGTTTAGCTTTGACCCCGCCGCCTGGGTAGAAAGAGAGCAAATGAACTGCTATCTCACCCGCACTACTGCCGAAACTCACAAAATTATTCGCGATAATTTACATCTTTCTCCTGTCTATGGTGGCTGGGTTGATGCCAAAGGCCCCCGCTACTGTCCGAGTATTGAAGATAAAATTGTCCGTTTTGCCGATAAAGAAAGCCATCAGATTTTTATTGAACCAGAAGGCAGAGAGATTCCTGAGCTTTATATTCAAGGATTTTCCACAGGATTACCTGAAAATTTGCAGTTAGCCATGCTGAGAACGCTGCCTGGGCTAGAAAGCTGTGTAATGTTGCGTCCTGCTTATGCTGTGGAATATGACTTTATCCCAGCAACCCAATGTTATCCCACCCTAATGACCAAGAAAGTTGAAGGATTATATAGCGCGGGACAAATCAACGGCACGACTGGTTATGAGGAAGCTGCGGGACAGGGTTTAGTCGCGGGAATTAATGCGGTCAAGTTTGTGAAAGGTGAACCTGAAGTGATTTTTTCTCGGGAACAAAGTTATCTGGGGACACTGATTGATGACCTTTGTACGAAGGACTTGCGGGAACCCTATCGGATGTTGACTAGTCGCTCAGAATATCGCCTAATACTGCGTTCCGATAATGCCGATCGCCGTTTGACTCCTTTAGGTCGAGAAATCGGTCTAATCGACGATCGCCGCTGGCAGCTTTATACCGAGAAGCAAGCTAAAATTGCCGCCGAAAAATCAAGGCTAGAGTCAACTCGCGTTAAAGAACAAGAAGAATTGGGTATGGCGATCGCCGAAGAGACTCAACAAAAGATCAAAGGTTCGATCACCCTCTCGGACTTGTTGCGCCGTCCTAAGTTTCACTATGCCGATCTAAAAAAATATGGTTTGGACAATGGTTCACTAAGTATTGCCGAAACAGAAGGGGCAGAAATCGATATTAAATACTCTGGCTATATTAAACGTCAGGAGCTACAAATCGAGCAAATGGCTAAACACACTAAACTGAGACTACCCCAAGATTTGGATTATCTCACGGTGGAAACGCTGCGGATGGAAGCTAGAGAAAAACTGAATCAGGTTAAACCTCTAACCATTGGTCAAGCCAGCCGTATTGGTGGGGTTAACCCAGCGGACGTGAATGCCTTATTGGTTTACCTGGAAATTAAATCTCAAAAACAAAAGGCTGCGGTAAATTAGGATTGTTGTGATGTGAATTTGTAAGGGCGAACGGCCGTTCGCCCCTACCGTAAATGCGTGTATTTGTGACTGGTGGGACGGGTTTTGTTGGGGCTAATTTAATTAGGCTGTTGTTGCGCCAGGGATATGAGGTTAGGGCTTTAGTGCGCCATCACAGTTCCCTAGATAATCTCCAGTCTCTAGATGTTGAGATCGTTACAGGAGATTTAAATAGCAGTGATTTATCAACCCAAATGTCTGATTGTCAGGTATTGTTTCACGTTGCCGCCCAATATTCCCTGTGGCAAAAGGATCACGATTTACTTTACCGCAGTAATGTTTTAGGTACCCGCAATATCTTAAAATGCGCTCGTCAAGCAGGGATCGAACGTACTGTTTATACTAGTTCCGTGGCTGCCATCGGGGTGAAGCCAGATGGGGTAGCAGATGAAACTTATCAAAGTCCTGTAGAGAAATTAGTAGGATACTATAAACAGTCTAAATACTATGCCGAACTAGAAGCAGTAAAAGCAGTACAGCAAGGACAGGATATTGTGATTGTTAACCCCAGCACCCCGATCGGTGCGTTTGACTTGAAGCCTACCCCTACAGGAGAAATTATTGTGCGTTTTCTCCAACGCCAGATGCCTTTTTATCTGGATACAGGACTAAACCTAATTGATGTGCAGGATGTAGCTCAGGGGCATATTTTAGCTTTAACAAAGGGGAAAACTGGCGATCGCTATATTTTAGGCAATCAGAATCTTACTTTTAAACAATTACTCGGTAAATTAGAGCAAATTACAGGATTACCTGCGCCTAAATATACCGTTCCCTACGGGCTTCCCTATAGTGTTGCTTGGTTAGAGGAAAATTTCCTAACTAAGTTTGGCAGAAAACCCGGCGTTGCTCTAGATGGCGTACGCATGGCGCGGCAAAAGATGTTTTATGATGCCAGTAAAGCAGTTAACGAGTTAGGTTTACCCCAATCCGATATCGATTTAGCCTTACAGGCAGCAGTACAGTGGTTTAAAAATTATCTGTGATAACTTATTTATTTAGCCAATAATGGTGCCGCCGCTAGCAGTTTTTGAGTATAGGGATGTTGTGGCTGCGTAAAAATCTGTTCAGTGGTATCAATTTCCACGATCTGACCAGAATTCATAACCGCAATGCGATCGCAAAAGAATCTGGCTACCCAGAGGTCATGGGTGATAAATAGGTAAGTTAAATCAAATTCGGCTTTTAATGCCAGCATCAGCTCTAAGACTTGGGTTTGCACCGTCGCATCCAGCATACTTACAGGCTCGTCACAGATTACTAGCTTCGGATTGGTAATTAAAGCTCTGGCGATCGCCACCCGTTGTTGTTGTCCCCCTGATAGTTCTTTAGGATAGCGTCGGCAATATTCGGCGGTGGGGGTTAAGCCCACTTTTTCTAACATGGTCATTACCTGTTGTTTTGCTTCCGTGGGAGTCGCCAACTTATGAATCAACAGTGGATCGGCAATGCTTTCTCCTACCGTCATCAGGGGATTCAGACAGGCGTGAGGGTCTTGAAACACCATCTGTAACTCTCTTCTTTGACTGCGCATCGCTGAAGTAGAAAGGGTAGTCAAATCTTGTCCTAGAAATTCAACTGTGCCCGATGTGGGTTTGAGCAACTGTAAAATTGTCCGCGATAGAGTACTTTTACCACAGCCTGATTCTCCTACTAGCCCCAATATTTCCCCTGGATATAGATTGAAACTGATATTATCTACTGCCTTAATTTCGATAGTTTTGGTTTTCGAGAATAACTGCTGAATTAAGTTTGCTTCTAAAGAAAAATACTGTTTTAAATTCTCCACCTTGAGCAGGGGCCCTTCTCGTGGGATGCTGTCTCCAGGGTCTGACTCTACAGCCTGTAAATGCAGTGCAGCATTGAGCAAAGACTTAGTATATTCATGCTGAGGATGATAGAGAATCGACTTAACATCACCCATTTCTACCATTTTACCTTGGTACATTACCGCAATGCGATCGCAATATTCCCCAATCATCGCTAAATCGTGGGAAATTAACAGCAAGCCCATGTCTCGCTCACTACACAGCCGAGTCAATTCAGTTAAAATCTCTGCTGAAACCGTAACGTCTAAACTGGTGGT